>CAZOJX010000102.1:0-1376 GCA_964580255.1 uncultured Lachnoclostridium sp.
TTGAATTTATCAAAATTGATATTGGATAAAATTCTTCGTCCGTTAGTTCTTTTACTAATACAAAGTCATTTATTTCATCATCGTCTAAGTAATAATTTCTATAGTATTCCATATTTATAACAATATCATCAATTTTAAATCTCAGCCCTGTTTCCTGATTTATATACGATTCTAAATAATTAGGACTTATCATATTGCCATATCTTCCATAAATCATGTCCCCTATGGTAAGAACTAGATAATACCCTTTGTTTTTAGGATTATAATAAATACATTTTTCTTTCAACATATCAAATCTCCTCTCTCATTTCTGGATAAAATCGTACTTTTATTCTTATTCTACATATGGTTCAGGTAACGGCATCCAAGCTTTTGCTTTACCATAAATACGTCCCCAATACCAATGTGAATTTACTCTACCATCATACATTCGCTGAACTTTTGTTACCTTGCCAGTTGAAGTAGTTACAAGCACATTGATAATCTTCTTGCCTTTATTTTCCTCAAAATCTTCCGGCATTTGACCTTTACTACATTTAATCCAAGGAGATTTTACTTCCTTCAAAATGCAACTAATATCGTTATCTAAATTACCATCGTCATTCATATGTTTATCTACCACTCTGATAATATCTTCTTCTCTTAATAATCTTGATTTATTCACTCTTTTGACCTCCTTATCATATAATTAAAAATAGTTGTCTGTTCATAATGAGCAATTAAGTTTCATGTTCACTCAATTCACTTTATCCTTTTGTATGAATACTCTGTGTGGCTATGACACCACACAAAGTAAAAATTATTTAAACTTATTTCGTCTTCCTACGATATATCCTGCTAAAAAGAATCCGGCAAGACATATAAGGAACACGCCAATGTTTAATACAATCATTTACTTTCTACCTGCTTTCAATTGGTCTAATTTTCTCTGAATTTCATCGTCTTTCATCTTTTTATCAAGACGTTTCTTTTGAACAATAGATGAACTTTCATAAACAATTTTGTTTCCTTCAGCTTCTTCTTTTGTCTTTTTAATACCATCTCTGACTTTTTCAAGCATCTTATCTTCTTCTCTCGAAGAAACTCCCGTCGTTACTTGCAATGATTTTGTAACCTGTGCAGTTTCTAATGTGAGAACTGCGGTTTCTTTTTCAGATTTTAAATCATTAAGAGAGTCTAATAGAGTTTTTAATGTTTCATCTTGCAACTTTGCATTTTCTCTTAATTCCTTTAACGCTTCCTTAATAATTTCAATCTTCTCTTCGACTTCTGCTTGACGAGTGAGATATACCTTTGCTCCATCATCATCATTTTTATCAACACAAGAATTGATATTTAAGTCTAACTGCATATTCTCTTTTTTAAGGGTGCGAAGT
>CAZOJX010000102.1:1476-6713 GCA_964580255.1 uncultured Lachnoclostridium sp.
CATAATTAGTCCCTTCCTTCGTCAATATCTAATCCAAAGTTTTTAAATAGTTCTGTCATACCACCAACATACCCCGAACCAAGTGCTTGAAATTTAAATCCATTACCGTAGCGATATAATCTACCCATTTCAACAGCATTGAGCGATTCAAACTTTTCATTTTCTGAAAGGTCATATTCCCATTTAGTTCCAGTTGGATTCTCATAATCACAAATTGTCATGGTGGCATTATTTACCATTCCAAAATTCTGTAATCTCTGTACTGCTCTAAAAATTGTTAAACAGATAGTAAATTCACTCTTATCTGTTGGAAATGTATCCGCATGTACAATAAAATACTCATCATAATGTTTACCATCAAAAGTAATACCATTTGAATCATCACCTGTCATATTGTCTCCCGAAAATTCAACCCAAGGATATGCACTTCCATCACCATATGTATTGTAATTTACAATATCTTTAGGATACGCTACCTTTCTATCTGCATTTGCCAGAAATCCGTTGATATCAAAGTCAATATCTGCTTCGCCAGCATATCTATTCTGATCCCAATTCACACCAATGAAAAAGGTTTTAATTGCTGTTCCATCATCCTTTGTCATGCTAATCTTCTGATTTTTGCTCATATTAATTACGTTACTCATTTCTTTTGCCTCAACTTTCTTATTTTGTGTTTAACCAATCCTTATACTGTCTAAGAATTTCAGTATATAATTCTCCATCTGTCATTCGATTCATATCTTTAACAGCAGTGAATCCAGTATTGTCATGTTTTCTACCTTTCATATCATCCAATGATTTCAGGTATTTGAAATTCGCATTTCCAATTCCAATGAATTGAACAAACATATTGTAGTTTGAAAGTTCTTTTACGATTCGATTGGTTTCTTCTGTGTCCCAATTTTCTCCATCTGTAATAAAAATGATAAATGCTGGAATATTACTTGGTTCAACATCCTTATAATACTTAACCATATCTTTTAATACAGGCGCATAGTTTGTACCACCCATATCCATACGTGCTTTCATCATTACTGATTTAACATAATTTTGATAATTTTTAACAGTTACTGCTTTTAATTTTTCTTTACCTTCTGAGAATAACCATGACTCAAGCTCTCCATTATCATCAAATTTCAACGCAATAGGAAGAAGTCTTGTGATTACATCTTGAACAGAACCATTTGCGAACAAATTGCTCATACTTCCCGAATAATCCATTGCCAAAGCTACTCTTGCGTTGTGTTTTGTCATGTCGATTTTGCTACCTTTAGACATATCAATCAGTACAGTATTTAAATTTTCTGTTGACTTAGACATGTCGATTACATTTGTTGTAGGAGTGGCAGAAACTTGTTCTGCCACATTATTCACTACATTTTTGTTATTACCAAATAACTTGTCAAAAAATCCCATTTTAAATCCTCCTTATGATTTTATTTACTTCTTTTATTAATAACTTTTATTAATAACTTTTCTCACTAAATCTACTGGAATTACAATAAATGCAAGTCCAATAATTAGTAACCAATGCATTACATCTAATGATGTGGCTTTAATAAGTTCGCCTGCCACTGAACAAAGTACGATAGTTCCTACAAAAATCCCCAATGCAATCTTACCGAATAATTTATTATTACTAAGCCCATTAAATAGATTAATATGTTCTGTTCTAATATTGAAACCATTAAATACAGCCATGAAACACAACATAGCAAATCTAGCTGTTAAGCTTTCAATATCTGTTGCAAACATATTTTTAATTGGACTGAATGTAAACAACGCATAAATTCCAATAAATGAACATGTACTTAAAGCAATTCTTCCCTTTGCTCCTCTGATAAATAAACCAGAACCTTTTTTAATTGGTGCTTCTAACATATATTCTTCTTTTGGCGGTTCACCACCAAAAGAAAGTGAATTAAGAGAGTCCATAATAATATTCACAATTAAAATCTGTACTGATGCTAAAATAGCTACACCAGACGCAATCAACGGATATACGATACTTAAGACTAGCAACGAGATATTAATAGGTAATTGGAATTCAAGAAACATCATAATATTGTGCATAAATGTTCTTCCTAATTCTACCGCCTTCACAGTAGAAGCAAAGTTATCATCTGTAAGTACAATATCGCTTGCTTCTTTTGCTACATCGCTACCACTCTGCATACCAAATCCAACGTCTGCTCTCTTTAATGCAGGACTATCATTTACACCATCTCCCGTCATAGCAACAGATTTACCAATTTCCTGTGCAAGTGTTACAAGACGAAGTTTTGTATTTGGTGAACATCTTGAAATAACTCTTAATGATGGAATCACACTCTTTACTTCTTCATCTGTCATTGCTTCAAACTCGTCATTTGTTAAAGCAACATCACCATCTTTGTAAATACCACATTCTTTTGCAACTGCAATCGCTGTATCAATACAATCACCTGTGATTTCAATTACTTGAATACCTGCTTTATTCGCAACTTCTACTGCATGAGGAACTTCTGCTCTTACAGGATCTACTACTCCAATAACACCAAGTAATGTCATTTCGGTTGGAAGTTCATTCTCTACCAAATCTTCGTTTTTAGTAGACAATGCGATACATCTAATTGATTTCGATGTCATTTCTTTGATTGTTGAATTTAGTTTTTGTGACATTTCTGATGTAAAATCACACACAACTCCATCTTCTTTCATTATCTTAGAACAAGATGCAATAATTCTTTCGGGTGCTCCTTTATAATATGTACCGTCATTATTTGAAGTAAAAGCTGAGTATTTGTTCGAGCTGTTAAATACTTGTTTATCTTTCGTTTCATGACGCTTTAAGATAGATGCATATTCATTTACTTCCACAAGACTAAGAACGGCTCTGTCAATTGAGTTTCCACCTGTAATATTCCCATTGCTATCAAATGTCGCACTATTATTAAGGGCAATGTTATTTTTGATTGCTTTCCAAAGAACAGAACGTTTGTCTACGTTATTACTTTCTCCATTAATAATAGTTTTTGGACTCATGAATCCAGTCGTTAACGTACCTGTTTTATCTGTACAAATAATATCTACATATGCTAACTCAGGAATCTTATTTGGATTCTTTGCTAAAATATTAAATTTCTCCATTGTTTTAACATTCTGCTTTGTAACAAGTTTTACAATCAATGGCAACCCCTCTGGAACAGCAGCTACGATAATTGTTAGCGCTATTGAAAAATTCTGTGCAAATTTCTGAACAAGATTTAAAATACTTCCTGAAAAGTATTCATTAAATCCGACTTGCATAATTCCAGATACCGTAAGAATGACAAATGTTAAAACTGCTGCGATTGTTCCCCATTTAGAAATAAACTCACTCAAATCATCAAGTGCAATATCTAATGCTGTCTTAGGAGCTTCTAACGTCTGCATTTTTACAAGTGTGTCTCCGTTTACAGTATTAATTCCTACATCTGTAACAACCATCTTGCCCTCTCCTGACATTACTGTTGTTCCTGCAAACAGGCAGTTTTCATTTGTATATGCGTCAGTTGATGTTGTTTTCTTATGTACATATCCATCAACAGGTTTCTTTTTACATTCTTTACTTTCGCCGTTGATTGCAGCATTGCTAACCGAAATCTTTCCTTCAATAATGTAACCGTCTGCAAAGATTTCCTGTCCTATTCCTACGCAAACAACATCTCCGACTACGATTTCATCTTTATTGATAGTAACTACTCTACCTTCTCTAATTACATCGCAGTATCTAATAGCCGTTTTTGCTCTTAACTCTTCTGTTGATTTTTGGATACCTAAACCAGTTTTTACTGCAATAGATGCCACGATAGCAAGCACAACTACAATCATTACTGGTTCAGACAATTCCATAACACCTGTCAATGACAATAATACCTGCATTACTGCAATCGCAATTAAAACTTTTACAATATTTTCACTCAATGTTTCTTTTGCAAAATCATGCCATTTTTTCAATTTTGGTTCTGGGAGCTTATTACTTCCATAAAGTTCTCTACTTTTAAGAACTTCCTTGTTACTTAGTCCATTCATACTTTTTTCTCCTTTTAATCTTTTTAAATGTTAATTAGTTACATTCATATATTCTCTATTTGATTTTGCTTTTTATTTATATTTTATTCCAACCATTTGTTATCCAAATAGCAAAACCCAAATACGCAAGCACACGTTAGCAATATCCAAAATATCCAGAATATAACTTGTCCATCACCAGACTCTAAAATTTCAACAGTTTCTTCTATATTCATATCATCATAGAATTTAGAATCGTCAGAAATTGTTTTATCTCTTAAATCTGTAAATATCGTACCTGTGTGCTTAGTGCCAACACCGTAATACTGATATCTAATACGACTAGATTCTTTTATAGTGTCAATATGATTAGAACTTGGAAAATCAATTTTGTTACTAGCGAATTTAATTCCATTAAATACTACTTCATTACACTTTTTACTTTCTCTGCCAACCTCATCCCATGTCCAATATGTTTCGACTCTTGTGTGTGTGGTTCGTGTTTTACCTGAACCTGTTGTATACGTAACTGTACGTGTATGTCTTGTATGTTTTTCTTTGACTTTTTCTACATACATGTATTCTCCACTGATTTCTGGATATGTAACTGTATCAGCAGCTTTTAAATCACCATACACAAACGCATTACCAACATTGGTGTCCATTCCATATTGGAACAAATCTGTGCTTTCTATCTTAACTGCTTTGTTGTAAATTTCATTTTTGTCCATTTGGTGTTCCGAAATCTTACTTGAAATCAGAACACCAATTAAAATCATCACAGCTATAATAGAAATACTTGCTAAGATTTCTCTCTTAGTAATTTCAAAATCTCCAAAATCAAATCCTTTTCTTCTATAACTGTATCTTCTCATACATTATTCTCCAAAAAGATTAGTAGGGGCATCACTTGAGATATCATAATTCAAATACTGATAATCCATCGTTTCATATCCAAGCATATTTAAAAACATTCTTGTTGGGAACTTACGAACATATCTGTTGTACTCTTTAATCTGCTTGTTGTAATTGCTTCTATATTCAGCAATTAAGTTCTCAGTCATTGATAACTCATTCATAAGTTGCTTATAATTTTCATTAGATTTTAATTCAGGATAAGCTTCTGTAACTGCCGTAATTGCAGTTGTCACATTTTCAATATCGCCTGTTGATCCACGACCATCTACAATAGCTTTAAGTGT
>CAZOJX010000103.1:0-6713 GCA_964580255.1 uncultured Lachnoclostridium sp.
CTTTGATGCGATCGTGTTTGCATTGTACGGAGAAGGCAGCGGCAGCGGACGAAGCAGCGAAATGTTTCACAGCGATTATGTAGATAAATTTACGGATACAGAGGTGGAACTGACTTTTTCCTGCGGCGAAAAGGAATACCGGATCTGCCGAACCATTCATTATAAGAAGAAACGAGGAGGCGGAATTGGAGGAATCACCAAACAGGCCCTATTGTACTGCGGTCAGGAAGAGCCGCTGGAAAAGGAAACTGCGGTAAATGGAAAAGTAACGGAAATTCTGGGATTGGACGAAAAACAGTTTCGTCAGATTGTTATGCTTGCCCAGGGGGAGTTTCGGAAATTTTTAGAATCCAAAAGTGATGCCAGAGAGCAGATTCTGGGAAAATTGTTTGATCACCGAATCTATGTGGACTTTCAGAACCGGTTAAAGATGGCGGCAGAAAAGCTGCGGCAGGAGCGGGAAGTCTGTGAACAGGAAATTAGGTTTTACACAGCGGAAGCCGGCAGTGAGGAAGCCTTGGAAAATCTGGCAAAGGAGGCGGCAGAAGAAAAGGAAGCGGTAGAGAAGCTTTTAAAAGAGGAACAGGAAATCCAGGAACAGCTGCAGAACCGGAAACAGAAAGCACAGCTTTACCAGGAAAGGCAGGAGGAAGTAAAAAGGTGCCGGCAGACACTGGAAATGCTGGAACAAAAGAGGGCAGAAGAAACAGAAAAGCTCAAGACTCTGGAAGAAAAAAAGGTTCTTAACGATCAAAAGCTTCCTGAACTTGAACAATGGAAGATACGGATCCGGGAACTGGAAAAATGTATGGAAGATTACGAACGGCTCCGGATACTGACGAAAGAGTTGGAAAATCTTCAGGAAAAACGGAGGATTTCCCGTCAAAGGAGTCAGGAAGGGGCAAGCAGCCTTGCGAAATGTCAGGAGGAACAGAAAATCTGGAGCGAGCAGCTGGAAACATACAAAGATACGGAAGTGTTGGCAGCCAAAGCAGAGCATGCACTTTTGGAGGAAGAAGAACGCAGGAAAAGATTGTCCTCATTGAAGGAACGTATGAGAAAAATTTCTGTTCTTGAAAAGGAACTGGAAAAAGAGAAAGATCTTCTAGCGGAAAAGAATGCTCATTTTGAAAAGACCGGACAGGTATTTTTTGCACAATATCGTCATTTTCTGGCAGGACAGGCAGGAATTCTTGCAAAAGAACTTTCTGACCGGCTGAAAGAGCAAAAAGAAGCAATCTGCCCAGTGTGCGGAAGTGCGGTGACGAAGGAGCAGCAGAATCATTTTGCCTTGTCTGAAGAAGAAGTGCCGACACAAAAACAGGTGGATCTGGCAAAAAGTCAGATGGAAGCGGCTCAGACGTTTGCAATGGAACAGGCGAAGCTATGTGAAGTGAAAAATCAGGCCATTGTCATAGAAAAGCAGGAAGCTTTGCAGAATGCACAGACGTTTTTTGAAGAAAGGATTTCCTTGAAAGAACTGCAAAAACCGGAAATGCTGGAGCAGCTGGAAATGGCACAGGAAATACGCTGTCGTGAAAAAGCAGAGGTGCTGAAACAATACCAGGAAGCAGTACTTCAAAAGAAAGCATTGGAAAAAAAGGCTGCTAAAAGCGCAGAGCATGAAAAAACATTGGAAAAATCACTGAATCAGTGCAAAAAAGATCTCGGAGATCTGGAAAAAGCTTGTGCGGTTGCTGAAAAAGAGGTGGAAACGATCCAGGGAGGACTGCTTGCCGCTTCGAAAGAAGAAGCAAAACAAGAACTGGAAATGAGAAAGCTTCAGCTGAGACAGTCTGAAGAAGCATTTCGGCAGACGGAAGAAGCTTTGCAGCAGATGAAGGTAGTTTTTGGAAATCTCCAGGGACAGATTGAGACCGTGCAGCAGCAAAAACGGACGGCTAAAGCATCTTTGGAACAGCTGATGGAAGAAAACACAGAAGAAATTTCTTTAGAAAAGCTTCAGACAGAGATCCGGGAACATGAAATGAAACGAAAGGATCTTGAGAAACAGCGGGAGGAAGCGGTACTTCTCTGGAACAGTTATGAAAGAAGCCGCAAAAAGGCGGAAGAACTTCGACGGGAATTAAATAAAACGGAAAAAGCATATCAGACATTATCGGAATTGTCATCACTTGCCAATGGACAGTCCGGTGAGGGTGGAAAATACAGCTTTTCCCGTTATGTGCTGGGAACATTTTTTGAGGAAATCCTTTCTCAGGCAAATGAGCATTTAAACCGCATGGCAGGAGGAAAATATGAATTGATCCGCAAGGAGGAGGCAGACCGAAAGAACGAATCGGCAGGTCTTGGTATGCTGATCTATGATGCTTATACGGGAGAACAGCGTGATACGGCGTCTCTTTCCGGAGGGGAATCCTTCCAAGTGTCCTTATCCTTGGCATTGGGACTGTCGGACGTGGTGCGAAGCCACAGCGGAGGCTATGCATTGGACACCATGTTTATTGATGAAGGCTTTGGTTCTTTAGATGAACAGGCATTAGATCAGGCAATGGCAGTTTTGCAGGAGCTTTCCGAAGGCAGCCGTCAGATCGGAATTATTTCCCATGTAAATAAGCTGTCAGAAAACATTATGCAGAAGATTGCTGTAAAGAAAACCCCGAAAGGAAGCTCTGTACAGGTTATTGCATAGAACCGGAAGAAAAATGTGACAAAAATGTTGTTTTTTGCAAATTTCTCTTGTGTTTGTGTGGGATTCGGTGTATGATAAAGACAAGAATATGTGAAAATGTATCTATCCGATAGGAGGATTTGAGTATGGCAGGAAAATATGATGGACAGGCCATTGGAATGTTTGAATTAGACAGCCTCGGAGCATGCTATGTGGCATTGGACGCAGCGGCAAAAACGGCAAACATTTCTGTGCAGGGTGTTGAAAGAAACCGTTTAAAAAGCGGTGCATGCGTAAAGATCAGAGGCGGGATTTCTGATGTAAAAGCAGCAATGGAAGCAGCAATTCGTGCAGCAGAACCATATGGAAAAGTAACCGCACAGAATGTGATCGCTTCACCAGGCGAAGGCATTGATCTTGCAATGGAAATGACAATCAATAAATAAGGAGGAAATGCAGATGAAATACGGAGCTTATGCGATTGTAGAAGTCTTAGGAAATTCAAATGCAGTGGTTTGCGTTGACCAGATGTTAAAAACATCAGATGTGCATTTTCTTTCCTGGAATACAAAATGCGGAGGACATACGACTCTGGTAATGGGCGGCGAAGTTTCTGCAGCCAGCGCAGCTGTGGATGCTGTGAAAGATAATCAGGTGTGTGAAGTATTTATGGCAGCTGTAATCTCAGCACCATCAGATGAACTTAGAAGAATCATCGAAGAAGACGCAAAAAAATTTCAGAAAAAATAAGTAAGATTTTGTATAAGCTGTCGCTGTTTTGTGACAGCTTATATTGTATTTAGGCAAAATGGAGGAATTGGATAAAATGAAAAGAAGTGCAAAAGAAATCGTGGTGAGAATGTTGATCCTGTTTGTGGGACTTTGCATTGCACATTTGGGAGTAACCTTGTTTTTACTGGCAGATCTGGGATCAGATCCTTTTAATGTACTGGTACAGGGGGTGTTCCGTACGTTGTCGAATACTTTTGGATTGGAATTTTTAACTCATGGATATACTCATGTGGGAATCAATCTGCTGATCATTTTGATTCTGCTTTTTGTGGATCGCACCTACATTAAGCTGGGAACGGTGTTCTGTATGGCTTTTGGCGGCCCGATCATTGATTTTTTTACGATTTTACTTGAAAATTATATCAATTCCGGACTGCCGTTTGCGGTTCGTTTGCTGGTGCTGGCACTTGGCTGTGTCATTTTGGCTTATGGTATGACGGTAGTAATGAAAAGTGATGCAGGAACTGGCCCGAATGATCTGGTAGCAATTTCTATCAGTGAGAAAGCTCATTTTCCATTTGGAATCACCCGTACAGTCACAGACGTCAGCTTCGTTGTGATTGGTTTCCTTCTGGGCGGAAAGTTTGGAATCGGAACCATTGTGTGCGCCGCATTGGTAGGAATGGTAGCAGAACGGTTTCTGCCAATCAATGAGAAGATCATTGACCGATTGCTGAAAAATGTCGGATTGTAAAAGGTGTGAATACATAGAACGGAAGAAATCATCATGAAAGTAGTTATAGCGACAGATTCTTTTAAGGGAAGCTTGAGCTCTTTGGAAGCCGGATCGGCAATTTCAAAAGGAATCCATAAAGTGTTTCCGGAGGCAGAGACAATTGTCAGACCGCTGGCCGATGGAGGAGAAGGAACCGTAGAAGCCCTTACCCTGGGAATGAACGGAAGACTGGAAAAAGTAAAAGTGACAGGACCTCTGGGTAAACCGGTGGAAGCTGTTTATGGAATCATCGATGAAAGCAAAACAGCAATCCTGGAAATGTCTGGGGCAGCCGGGATTACTTTGATAGCGGAAAAATACAGAAATCCGCTGCACACGACTACTTATGGTGTCGGAGAAATGATTCGTGATGCAATATGGAAGGGCTGTCGTCGTTTTATCGTTGGAATTGGCGGAAGTGCCACAAATGACGGCGGAATCGGAATGCTGCAGGCGTTAGGCTACGGATTTTTGGATAAAGACGGCTGCCAGGTATCTTTTGGAGCAAAAGGGGTAAAAGACATTGTTCAGATTACGGATGAGTACGTCATGCCGGAGCTTCAGGAATGTACCTTTCAGGTTGCCTGTGATGTGACCAATCCCCTGTGCGGAGAACAGGGCTGCAGTGCAGTGTTTGGTCCGCAAAAAGGTGCTGCTCCGGATATGATCCTGCAGATGGATAAATGGCTTTCAAATTATGCAGATCTGACAAAGAAAAAATATGCAAAAGCGGATAAACAACAGGCGGGTACCGGTGCGGCCGGAGGTCTTGGATTCGCATTTTTAGCCTATACCAATGTGATCCTGGAATCGGGAATCAACATTGTGCTGGAAGAAACAAAGCTGGAGTCTTATATAAAAGCTGCAGATTTGGTAATTACGGGAGAAGGCCGTTTAGATGGTCAGACCATTATGGGAAAAGCTCCGATTGGTGTTGCCAAACTGGCGAAAAAGCATGGAAAAAAGGTTATCGCATTTTCCGGCTGTGTGACAGAAGATGCGGTTAAATGTAATGAATACGGGATTGATGCATTTTTTCCGATCCTGCGGGAGGCAGTATCCTTGCAGGAAGCTATGGACGGGAAACGTGCCGAAAACAATCTGACTCAGACAGTGGAGCAGGTATTTCGGGTGATTCGCCTGTATGGAGAATAGGAAAAGTGTAAATGGTGGTGAGAACGTGGCAAAGGCAGGCAATTACTATTATGATCAATTAAATAAAGAGCAGCAGAAAGCCTACTATGCAATAAAAGAAGGTTTGCTGAATCTTCAGGATTCCTTTGCGGTACCAATGCTTTCAGGGAAAGAATTGTCGGATATTTATTTTATGATTCGCATGGATTGTCCGGCAATTTTTTATTCGGTGACTTTTTCCTATAAGTATTATGCGGATTCTACGGCAGTGGAAATGGTGCCGCAGTATCTTTTTTCAAAGGATAAAATCAAGGAACATCGCCAGGCGATGGAATCCAGAGTGAAAAAGCTGGCCAGACAGGCAATGAATTTGAAGGAAAAAGAGAAGGAACTTTTTATTCATGACTTTATCGTGCAAAATGTGAAGTATGATAAACTGAAGAAGGAGTATTCCCATGAAATCATCGGTGCACTGGGAAATGGTGTGGCTGTCTGTGAGGGAATGGCAAAGGCAGTAAAAATTCTGTGTGATGAACTGAATATCTGGTGTATCATTGCTCTGTCTGAGGCGAATCCGGACAAAGGAATCAAGTACAGACATGCGTGGAATATTGTTCGGATCGATGGGAATTATTACCATCTGGACACAACCTTTGATAATACGCTTTCCAAAGATGATACGGTGCGATATGATTATGTAAATTTGTCGGATAAGCAGATTTTTAAGGATCATGAGCCTGTTATCTGGAAAGTGCCGGTTTGCAGTGATCATGACCATTTCTATTATAAGGAGAAGAAAATTTCCTGGACTACAATGGACGAGGTGAGAAACCGGACAAAACAGGCGGTAAAGAAGGGGAAAGTACTGTTATTTCATTGGCGAGGCGGCTATCTGACGAGGGAAATTTTGGCGGAGCTTCTGAAGATATTTGATGAAGAAGCAAAGGCAAGGGAGAAAAAAGCATATACTTCTGTCAATTGGCCTCAGGCAGTACTGCGAGTGCGGTTTGAAGATGGCGTTGGAGAAGAACAGCTTGAAATGGAAGAAGCGATTATATCAGTTAAGTAAGAGGAGGAGTTAATGAGATGAGCTATTTGATCAAAGACACAACAAAGCAGGAACGTATTGAACTGATTCGCAGCTGGGTACCGGATGATGAGGTCATGGATGGCTGCGACATTGATTTGTGGGAAATGTATCGGGATTACATTGACGGCAAAAGAGAAATTGCGGAGATCAATGCGGCCTTTAATGAAGGGTTTTATGAAGAATCGGATTTAAAGAATTTTTAAGATTTTTAAATTAAGAAGTTATTGATGGAGAATAATGTTTCCAACAATAGACAAAAGAAAAACAGGAATCCAACTGAGGAAACTTATGAGCGGCGTAGAATTATACTACAAGTTCAATGACAAATGAGAGAACCTCCCTTAAAATTA
>CAZOJX010000104.1:0-6589 GCA_964580255.1 uncultured Lachnoclostridium sp.
AATTCCTCCCATCACCTAAAGGTAATGGGTTTCCTTGCTAAGTTATTTATGAATTTAAAGGAATCTTACCGTTACGCAAACTATTTAGACAATCTTTTAGATACTGCTTATACTTATCTTCGTGATAGACGTTTTATTACAACAACTAAGCAGGAACACTTACGTTCTAAGGCGAATAGCGAAGCAGAGAATGAAATTATTGAGGTACAGAAACCTTATGATGTAGATTTTACACCAAATAACATCGTTGATTTCGTAGTTAAGGTTATTGACGAAAAAGAAAAGCTGTCTTCCGTTATTGCTAAAGCAAAGGTAGAAACTGAAATCAATATTGACAATGCTATTGCTATGAATAAAAAGAAACAGTCGTTTATTTCTGTGTTAAAAGGAATGGCTAATATTAAGGCAAGTGAAAAACAGACAAGTGGTTCTGATTATAAATTCAATGCTGAAGGAAATCAGGTAAAATATTTTTACAATATAACTGAAACAACAACTATTGATTATGACAGAAATTCAGTGCGAGCATTGGCAAAGAAATTTTTAAAAGAAACAGATGAGATATCTGCTAAATTAGATGCTATTGAAATCAATACAGTTCTCAATTTTGAACCTACATTTGATATTAATAGCACATTTGAGGAAGTGGTTTTGGCATAAGCCACTACTCCTCTCCTATCAGGTACTTATAACAGAACTGAGATTGACTTTGTAATTGTCAATCGGTTCAGATGCAGATGAACTATAACGCTGCAAGGTTGATATTGACCAGATAATATCACATAGTAAAAGTAACAACAAGTAAGTTTACATATAGAATATAAAGAGGAACAATTTAATGCGAATTATCTAAACTAGATAAAACATATTAAAATCAAATACTATTTAATAGTCGCTATATGTCTTGTGATTTGTTATTTCGTAATGTTGTAATTTTGACAATTTGTAAAATTGATAATTTGAAATTTTGTGAAACGTGTCGTTAATCGTATATAGATATTGGTGGTGTCTTTTGGGATACATATTGCTTTGAATAAAGTGATTGAAGAAAATAGCAAATATACTGAAAAATTTTAAGAATTATAATTTCTTAATTCAAATTATGATGAATTAATTTTTGCTTATATTATATAAGCGAATATACAAATTGGTTGAAATTGCAAATGATATTTCAGTTTTGTTCTAAGTATCTGATAGTAATTAAAATGTTCACATCGAGATTTTGAAAACTTCATTTTTCATAAACCTCTCCTTTCTTACGCAGGTGGTAGCATTTACAGTTCTGTAGGTGTTATCACTTGTTTTCTTTATATTACTGTAGGATAGAGCAGTTTGGTCAGCTCGTCAGCCTCATAAGCTGAAGGTCATGGGTTCAAATCCCATTCCCGCTATTTCTACTCTTCCATTTCGGGAGAGAATTTAAATGAAAGTGAGTGAATTAAAATAGTATTAATTACTAAACAAGAATGTAAGGAATTACAAAAATTGGGACATCGTTTTGGTTATGAGGGTGTACTTCATAAGTCAAACAGCAGATATCCTAAGTATTATTTGACTGAATCCAAAAAGGCAATGGGTGATTTGGAGAAAATTCGCAAATCTCATATTATTGAGAAATAATTATGGAAGGTGGTAGTTACCACTTTGAGAAAGAAAAAACTTAAAAATGATGGAATTTTATTTTGTGGAGAAAATGCGTTAGATGTGACTGGAAGTATGAGCTATGTTCGTTTTGCGGATAAACAGTTATTATTAGAATGTGGGTTATATCAAGATAATTCTTACTTGGAATCTTATAAAGTAAATTCTAAGAAATTTCCATTTAATCCATCAGAACTAGATTATGTGTTTGTAGGACATGCTCACATTGATCACATTGGGTTATTACCTAGACTTACAAAAGAAGGTTTTAATGGGAAAATAATAATGACATACCCATCTTCTATCATTGCTAAACACTTGTTATTAAATTGTGCTTTTATACTAGAAGATGAGGCGAGGGTAATTTCAAAAAGATATAATCGTAATTATTCTCCAATTTACACTGAAGAAGATGTTTATAATACATTAAAATTATTTGAAGTATATGATGAATATGATACGGTTTATGAACTGGATGAAAAAGTTAAGTTCCAATGGATGAAAAATTCCCATTGTGTTGGTGCAGCACAATTACAGATTATTTTAGATGATGGCGTTAAAAAGAAAAAAATTTTCTACACTTCTGATATTGGAACTATGGAAACCAAAAACCATTACGTCCAAAATACAGAAATTCCAAAATATTTTAATGACGTAGTAATTATGGAATCTACTTATGGGTTAAACACAAGATTGAACAAGAAAACTCGTGAATTTGATATTGAACATTTAAGAGTTGCTATTGATACTGTTTTAGAACGTCATGGTAGCTTAATTCTTCCTGCTTTCTCATTTGCAAGGTCACAAGAATTATTGACAACTTTATATCTATTATTTGGAGAAGATGAGACTTTTGCTACTCCTATCGTAGTAGATTCAATGTTAACTTGTGATATTTGCGATGCATACAATGGTATTTTATCTGAATCAGATTATGAGTTATGGAATAAAGTTTATAATTGGAAAAATATAAAATATGTCAGAGAAAAAGCAGATTCTCAGGCTTGTGTATCAGATAATACACCTAAAATTGTTATATCAAGTTCTGGTTTTTGCACGAACGGAAGGGTGCTATCGTATTTAACTCAATATCTAAAAGATATTAATTCGATGATTTGTTTTTCAGGATTTGTTGGTGACAATGATTCATATTTGAGTTACAGAATAAAAAATGGAAAAACAAATAAAACAATTAATATCAATAAAACACCAATTCCAAATAAGGCAGATTGTATTACAATGTCTACGTTTTCTAGCCATGCAAATTTTAACGATTTGTTGGAATATGGTGGAAATTTAAATACAAATCAACTTGTTTTAGTCCATGGTTCAGTAGAATCTAAGAACTGTTTAAAGCAACATCTTAAAGAAGAAATATCAAAAAATAATAAAACATATAAAGTTACATGTTCTGAGAAGAATATGATTATTCCGTTATAGGAAAATATTAAGAAAGAATGAGGCATAGTGTGCCAATGAATAAAAGAAATATGGAGCTATCCAATAAAGAATATATTGAACTTGCAGAAAAATTAGATGCAGAACAAGTTATTCTCGAAGAGACAGATATAATCAATAACCAATATGAAAATCTATTAAAAAATAGAATTATTCTTATTAATGATACCATTAGTGAATTGACTATTGATAAAGTTGTTATGCCATTGCTTCAAATGGATAATGACGGGTCGGGAAAGAAAATTACTATCTACATAAATTCCAATGGTGGTTCTGTATATGATGGATTGTGCTTATGTAATATTATTGAAAATTTGAAAACCGAAACAGAGATTATTGTTCTCGGATATGCATATTCTATGGGAAGTATTATTCTTATGGCAGGCAAGAATAATTCAAATGTAACCAGAAAATGTTATCCATTCAGTACAGCGTTGATCCATGGTGGTTCTGCGTATATCGGAGGAACAAGTAGTCAAGTTAAGGATTATTTCAAGTTTAATGAAAAGTTTGAGAAACGAATAGCAGACTTTATTATTTCACATACAAATCTTTCAGAAGATGATTATGCTGCGATTGAACGCTATGAAGCATATATGGATTCTGATGAGATGTTAGAAAAAGGACTTGTAGATGAAATTATTTAATGGAGAGCTTAACTGCTCTCCTATTTTTGTATAAAAGTATTTGGAGAAAGAAGGAAATTTAAATGGCAAAAAATTATTTATATAAAGAAAGCACAGTTACAACTAAAAAATTGGTTGGCGTATATGATGCTGAAAAACATACTATCGAAGTAGATGGCGTTGATAAAGATATTATTACAGAATTAAAAGATTTTGAGGGTGCTGTTATTGAGATTGTTGTAAAAGAAAAAACTGAAACCGATTTAGTTGAAGAATAAGGAAGTAGGTGGATGTAATTACTAATTTTGAAAAAGAATTATCAAAATACGGACTAAATACCGAAACTTATGAGCAAATCTGTAAAGATATTGATGCTAAGATGGACGGAGAAACAGATTATGACTGGTCAGAATTAAAAGATAAATACAATGTTCAGTGTAATCCCGATACAATTAGAAAAGGCTCTTCTACTATTTTTGGTGGAAAATTTAGAAGTGACTATTTGAAGAGTAAAATTTATTCTAATCCAGAAGATTTTTCAAAAGAGAAAGAATTAGACAAGAAGCTTGCTGACATTCGGAAAGAACGTATCAAGCTACAAACAGCAGTCATTGAAAGAAATAGACTTGACAGAAGTGAATCTCGTCAAGAAATGTATTATGAGTTTGTAGGAAATGTAGTCGCTACTCTTCCACATCCAGAATTTAAACCATTGAGACATGGAACAACTAATGAAGTAAATTATGTGGTAGGTTTGGCAGATGTTCACTACGGATCGTTATTCTTTAGCATTAATAATGAATATTCACCAGAAATCGCAAAGAAAAGGTTTGAGCATTTAACTGGTTATCTTATTGATTTTATTGAAGAAAAAAATGTAAATACTCTTACAATTGTTTCGTTAGGGGATTTGATTCAAGGTGTTCTCAGATTAAGCGATTTGAAGATAAACGACAGTTCTATTGTAAAAGCAACAGTTGAGGTTTGTAGACTTATTGCAAATATGCTTAATGAATTATCTTCGTATGCAAATATTAAGTATTATCATACTCCATCAGCAAATCACACTCAATTGAGGGTATTAGGTGCAAAAGCATCGGAATTAGCAGATGAAGATTTAGAATATTTAATGGGGAACTATATTCACGATTTATGTGCAAATAACGATAGAATTACTGTCAAACTTGCAAAAGAAGGTGAAAACTTCATTGAAGTAAAAGTTGCTGGAAATGAAATCATAGCCATGCATGGACATCAAATTAAAAATATTGAAAATGCGGTAAAAGATTTTAGTATTTTACATAAGAAATTTTATGATTGTGTTCTTGTCGGTCATCTACATAATGGAAAGGAAGTTCCATCTCATGAAGGTATCTTGGGTGATGCAGAAATCTTAATTTGTCCATCCTTTGTAGGCTCTGATCCATACAGTGATTCTTTGTGTAAAGGAAGTAAAGCTGCTGTAAAAGTATACGGCTTTAATAAGCTGTTTGGGCATACAGAAACGTATAAAATCATCTTAAATTAATGACAAAGTAGACTGTGCACAGTGTGACATAGTTATTATTATATTAAAAATCATAAGCGACCTCTATGGGTAATAGGGCTACTCTTCTACTTTTGAGTAGTCCGATTATATGGAACGGCACAGTGTCGCTACTGTGTCGTAGTGCAAAAAATAGTATAGAACGAAAGGAAAACAAAAAATGAATAAACAGGAATTATATAGAGCAACAAAAGAAATTGTAGCACAAGAATTAGAAGGCGTGACTATTAAAGATACTGGTGTATTTGTAGACGCTGTTGTTAAAGTAATTACAGAAGCTTTAGTAGCTGGTGAGAAGGTAAATATTGCAGGGTTTGGTTCATTCGAAATTACAGAACGTGCAGAAAGAATAGGTAGAAACCCTAAAGATGGAAGCCAAATTGTGATTCCAGCTTCTAAGGCTATCAAATTTAAAGCAAGCAAAAATCTAAAAGAAGCAGTTAATGCCTAGTTTGAAGGAGGTTTCCTTAAAATATGTTATACGATTACAAATCGGAAGAACTCGTACAGGATGTAATTTTAGAAGATATTGAAATTCTCGTAGATGACATTGCAGAAGAATTTTACAGTCTTCGTAGATATAATGAATTAGACATTTATGTATCTTCTTATATCGCAAGAGAAATTATTTCTGCACTTCTTGATGAGGTTCAGGAATTGTGGGTACACGCTGATTCTCATAATGATTTGCTTTACAAGGATGACAATGAGGTTCTTATTACTATTGCTAATGATGGAATGGTTTTTGTTGAAGAAGCAAGAATTAAAAATAGGTTGAAGAGTGCTGAAGATAGTTCTCTATCTTATGTATACGATGGATTTGGTAAGAAGGATATTGATGTATTATCGGAAAGTGCTGAATCTATTTTAGTTTTTGGATTCGATGAAGATGATTTAGAGTGTACTTGTGATTGTGAGGATTGTTCTTTGTGTTCCGAAAGAGCTGATTTAGATACGAACGAATCAGAAGCAACATATGTGAGTAGAGATAAAGATGGCACTCCACTTGGTTTTAGCAAAACATGGTTTACTGAAGAAGGCGGAATTCATTGTTATAGTTCATATTCTCATTATTCGAATAATTTAAATATGTTAAAAGAAATTGCGTCTGATTTTGGCGTAAGATTATAAAGTTTGGGCTGTGTGGTGTCAAAGCTGCATGGCTTATTTTGAAGAGAACTTGTGTAATTTTGCATGAGTTCTCTTATTTGTTTGGAGAAGTAAATATTAGAGCCAATACGAGAAGTGATTAGCTTGATCGTTGATGCAAAATCATGTTGGTTGTTTGTGGAGGGATAAGTAAGCGTCATGAACTTAC
>CAZOJX010000105.1:0-6355 GCA_964580255.1 uncultured Lachnoclostridium sp.
GACATTCCCTGCGGTAGGAACTTTTTCTGCTGCAAAATCAGCAAATTGTTTTGCGGTTTCTTCATTGATCTTCTCGGAAAGAATTCCCTGCTCATCACAAATCAAGAGTGCTTTTGCCGGTCTGGCTCCGATAGATACACGATAATTCCCTTCAAGACAGGACACCGCACAGGTCAGCACCGGAAAATCAGTACGTTGATTTCGCATGGAAGTATAAACATAGTTTCCCGGAATCTTCTTTACAATCAGACGAACCAGAATATCGTTGTCATATTTCATTGCCGCAAACTGTTCCAATGGAATGATACCAGCCTGATACAACTCTACCTCACAGTCCATGGTCAAAAAAAAGGTCAGCACATCCGAAAATCCAAATCTTCCCCAAATGCTGCCGCCTACCGTTGCCATATTTCGAAACTGGACACCTACAATGTCTTTGACCGCATTTCTGACTGCCCCCCGGGTATAAGCATTGAGATTCTCATGCATTTCCAAATCTCGTAATGTAACCATTGCACCAATCGAAAATTCATCGTCAGTTTCTTCAATCTGATCCAAACCAAGATCGCAAAGATCTATGGCCGTATTGATATTTTTATTGCCCAGACGAAGCCAGAGCATTCCGCCAAGAATACGATTTTTTCTTTTTTGGTTCAACTGCCATGCTTCTTCCAGGCTTTGGGCACGAACATAATTTTTTATCACCATAGCACATTCCCCTTATCCATTGTCATATTTTCCTGATTTTTGCATTCACACAAGAAACAGTGCTTTTCTCTTTATGAAGCTTCAAATCTATTCACTACCATAATTTTTTATATGTCATAAAAATTGCGTATATATTATAGCAAAAACTATTGCCTGTGAAAAGTCAGTTTGCTATAATGCCATTGTATTTTTAAAACTATAACGATAGGAGATTTATTCTATGAAAAAGCAATTATTATCTTTACTGATTGCTTCTGTCATGATTTTATCTTTGACAGGCTGTCACCAAGCAACAACTGATACGATTGAAAAAAATGATACGAACATTGAAACTTCGGATTCTACAGACACAGAGGAATCGGCAGAAATTCCTGAAAGCAATTATCCGTTAACCGTAATTGATCAGGCCGGTCGTGAGATCACGATTGAAGAAGAACCTCAGAAGCTTGTCAGCGGGTACTATATTTCTACAAGCGCACTGATTGCACTCGATTTGGATGAAAAACTTGTTGGAATTGAAGCAAAAGCTGATAAACGTGCAATTTACAGCCTCAGTGCACCGGAACTGATCGAACTTCCAAATGTCGGAACAGCAAAAGAATTTGATTTGGAAGGCTGCGTCGCTTTAGAACCGGATCTTGTGATTCTTCCTTTAAAATTAAAAGATGCAGCTTCTGCCCTGGAAAATCTCGGCATCAATGTACTTCTTGTAAATCCTGAAAATCAGGAATTATTAACAGAAATGATTTGTCTGATTGCTTCCGCTACAAATACAACTGAGAAATCCGATGAGCTTCTTGCTTTTACTTCTGCACAGGAAACAACACTTTCCGAAATCTTATCTGATGCAGATACTCCAAGCGTTTACCTTGCCGGAAATTCAAATCTTCTTTCTACAGCCGGTGACGCAATGTATCAGTCTGATATGATCCGTCTCGCTGGCGGTGTTAATGCCGCAGCAGAAATTACCGATGCTTACTGGGCTGAAATTGATTATGAACAGCTTCTTGCATGGGATCCTGATTATATTCTTCTTGCTTCTGATGCAGACTATACTGTAGAAGATGTATTAACAAATGAAAATCTTTCTGACTGCACTGCCGTAATCAACCATAATGTTTACCAGATGCCAAATGATGCTGAAGCTTGGGACAGTCCTGTTCCTAGCAGCATTCTCGGATCCGTATGGCTGGCAGGTATATTGCATCCAGAACTTTTCAGCGAAGCAGACTGCTCTGCTCTGATTAATGAATATTATGAAACATTTTATGATTTCACCTACACAGAAAACTAAACTATACTGCACAGCCGGAGTGAGCTTACTTTTCACTCTGGCTGTTGTCAGTTTATTTACCGGAAAATATCCTCTTTCATTGGAAAAACTTCTAAACGGTGACGAAATGCAAAAAAGAATTTTTCTGACACTTAGATTAAGCCGCATGCTTGCAGGTGTTGTCAGCGGTTTTGTTCTCGGTGTTTCGGGATTTGTTTATCAGACTGTATTTCGCAATCCACTGGCCTCTCCGGATATCATTGGTGTCAGTTCCGGTGCAAGTGCCGGTGCTGCTTTCGGAATCTTATTTTTTTCCAGTGCCGCCTCTGTAACCGCCTGTTCCTTTGCCGGTGCCATGTTATCAGTGATTCTCGCATTAACATTCGCAGGGCTGGATCGAAGCAGCAAAAACAATACCATTGTATTGGCAGGAATTGCTGTTCACTCACTGGCCCAAACGATCCTAATGTGTCTGAAACTGACTGCAGATCCGGAAAAGGAACTTGCTTCGATTGAGTATTGGATTATGGGAAGTCTCAGTGGAATCAGCGGTTATTCTATGATCGCTAATCTCATTCTGTCTCTTCTGTGTACACTCCTTCTATTTTTGCTTCATCGTCAGATTCTTCTGTTATCTGCAGAGGAGGGAGAGGCAAGGATGCTTGGGGTTCATGTAAGCATGCTTCGTCTGATCGTCCTATTTACTGCAACCCTTGCAGTTTCCGGTATCATCAGCCTGACCGGACTGATCAGTTTTGTCGGACTTTTGGCTCCTCATATCTCACGGATTTTAACCGGAAGTAACCGCATGGATACCATGTTTTTAAGTGGCATTGCCGGCAGTATATTGCTATGCTTTGCTGATATTCTTGTAAAATCCGTAACAGTTACCGATCTTCCGATTAGTATCTTTACAAGCCTTCTCGGTGCTCCATTTTTAATATTCCTTATTTTTCGTGGGAGGCAGACATCATGAGTTTTTTTAAAGTTACAAATATTTCTGCCTATTACGGACAAACTTCAGTCATCAAAGATCTTTCTTTTGAACTGGACGCAGGTAGTCTTTTGGGCATTCTTGGGGCAAATGGATGTGGAAAAACAACCTTACTGAAAGCAATCTGCGGAATTCTTCCGCATAATGGAATCTGTACACTGAATGACCATGTTTTGGAACGATTAACTCCCAAAAAAATCGCACGTTTGTGCAGTTACATTCCACAGCGCAGCGGAATTTCCATCGACATTTCCGCTCTAGATGTCGTTTTAATGGGTTTTAATCCTTATCTTTCTCTATTAGAACATCCAAATTCTGAAATGATAGAGCAGGCTGTTCTGGCACTTTCAGCCGTTGGACTTTCCGGAAAAGAAGAAACCAACTATATGTATCTGAGCGAAGGACAAAAACAGCTCTGTATTCTCGCCAGAACTCTTGTTTCCAACAGTCAGCTGCTTCTTTTAGATGAACCTGAAAGTGCCATGGATTTTCATTTCCGATATCAAATGTTAAAAATTCTTCAAAACTGGGTTCACCAAGAAGAACGGGGTGTTATCATCACACTCCACGATCCTTCACTCGCACTGAATCATTGCGATCAGCTGCTGCTCATGTCTGATGGAAAAATTTTAGACCTGCTTTGTCCCAAAACTGATCCCATCGAAAAAATGGAACAACAATTAAGTGTTCTATATGGAAATATCAGTCTGCATTCCTGTAAGGATCGAAGCGGTATGACAAAACTTTTGATGATGAAAGAGGATTAAAATCCATGAAAGCAATCACAAAAATTATTTTTTTAGATGATAACGAAGACCGTTTTTTTGGTGAAGGACCTGCACGATTACTTCACAAAATAGAAACGGAAGGTTCTTTACGTGCCGCTGCATTTTCCATGGGCATGGCATACACAAAAGCCTTAAAACTCTTAAAACATGCCGAAGAAGTTCTTGGATACCCTTTAACAGCGCGGTCTGCCGGCGGCAAACACGGCGGTGGAAGTAAACTAACCCCTGAAGGAAAGGAGTGGTTAAAACGTTATGAAGCCTATCGAGATGCATGCATCTGTGCCAACCGCCAGCTCTATCTGGAATGCTTTCCAGAGCAGTCATAAAAAGCATCTGTTGATTACCGGATCACGGGGAAGTGGAAAAACAACTCTTCTTTCCACACTTTTTGAAAAAACGCTTCCCGGGATCACTACTTTTGCGATTCCAAAAAATTCTGTATTTTTAAAGGACAATTCTACATCCAAAACAGAAAAAATCGCTCTTTTTGATGACACGATTGCAGGAAAAGAAAATAAAATGTCTCTTTGTTCCGACAGTTTCCGCACTTTCGGTGTCTCTATCCTGCAGAAATCCCTCGCTTCTGATGAACCTTGGATTTCTATTGATGAAATTGGATATCTGGAATGCAGCTGTTCAGAATATTTGGATGCCATCCGCCGGATCATGAATCAGAAACACCTTGTAGCAGTAATCCGCAAACAGGAACTTCCATTTTTACAAGAACTGATTTCCAGAAATGATGTTTTTCTGATAGATTTAGACCAGCCTTATGGAAATCCCGGCTGCGTCATCATGGCCTCCGGACTCGGAAAACGTTTTGGCCAAAACAAACTGATGGCTGATTTTCATGGAATGCCTATCATCGATTCCATTCTTTCTGTAACAGAACCATTTTTTTCAAAAAGAATCATTGTAACAAGACACGATGATGTTGCCGAATACTGCAAAAATAAACCTATTGACGTTTTGCTGCACGATCAGCCATTTCGCAGTGATACAGTTCGTCTTGGACTGCAGGCATTGGGAAGCGGCATCGAGTATTGTGCATTTTTTCAAGGGGATCAGCCACTTGTTCGTCCTGAAACGGTTGCATCTTTGCTCCTTGCAGCAGCAAATGTTCCGGACTTCATTTGGCGTACAGCATGGAAAGAACATTCAGGTTCTCCTGTCCTTTTTCCAAAATGGACATTTCCGGAGCTTTTAGATCTCCCTCAGGGAAAAGGCGGTAATTATCTCACAAAAAAATATCCCGAACAAGTACACACGGTACAGGTTCGGGATGCAAATGAACTAAGAGATATCGATACACCAAAGGATCTCTCTGAACTTTTAAATGCGTAAATGTTTTAATTTTCTTTTGGAAGGAGAATGTTTAAAACAATTGCCACTACTGCTGCCGGAACAATTCCTGAACCACCAAAAATCAGCTGAATTGCTTCCGGGGTATGTGCAAGAATTCCTGTATTAGCTCCCATTCCGTAGCCAACACCCAATGCAACTGAAACAATGGAAAGATTACGTCCGGTCAACGGCTCTTTTGTAATCAGCTGAATACCGCTGACTACAATCGAAGAAAACATCATAACTGCAGCACCGCCAAGAACAGACTGCGGCATAATCGAGATCAAAGCTCCCAGTTTAGGGCAAAGACCACACAAAATCAAAAAGACAGCACCTGTTCCAAGAGCGTACAAATTTACAACTTTTGTCATGGCAACAAGACCAACATTCTGTGAAAATGACGTATTTGGGAGTACACCAAACATTGCTGCAAACGAAGAACCTAAACCATCACACATAACACCTCCGGATAATTCTTTATCCGTAGCTTCACGTCCAAGTCCTCCTTCCATAACACCGGAAATATCACCAACAGTCTCTACTGCTGTCACAACGAACATGATCATAACAGGGAGAATCGCACGAAGATCAAATACAGGTTTTACAGGCATTAATTTCGGAATTTCAAACCATGCTGCATCTTTGACCTTCTGCCAGTTTAATACCCAAGCTTTCGTATATTCCACACCTTCTGCCGTTACACCTGTTGTTGGCAGAACCATTCCCATGATGATAGCTGCCACATACCCACACAGGATTCCCAGGAGAATTGCAGAAGAACTGACAGCCCCTTTGGTTCCATGCTTAAAAATTAAGATCATCACTAAAACAAATAAGGCAAGACACAGATTTTCCATCGAGCCAAAATCACTTGCGCTATTTCCACCACCGAAAGAATTGATTCCCACAGAAATCAGACTCAAACCGATAGATAATACGACCGTACCTGTTACAACACTTGGGAAAAACTTACGTAATGGTTTTAAGAAAAATCCTAATACGGTCTCAAAAAGACCTCCTATGAGAGATGCTCCCATAATTGCCCCATAAGCAATGACTCCGCCTCCCATTGTCGCGGCTACAGAATTAAACACACCTATAAATCCTGAAGATGTTCCCATGATGATTGGGACTCTGCCTCCAATCGGACCAATTGTAAATAGCTGAACTAAAGTAACAATTCCCGCCACCAACATGGCATTCTGCAATAAACTTAATTGAAGATCTGCAAATTCTCCTCCGGCAATC
>CAZOJX010000106.1:0-6182 GCA_964580255.1 uncultured Lachnoclostridium sp.
CTTTAAGGTTGTCTCCCGAATCTCATCTGCCCATTTAAAAGCAATGGAATTTCTCGGAAACTTCGCCGTTCTGCCAAGGCTTTCTCCGTAAGCAATATCATCATATAAAAGCACCAGACCGTCTGACGGGAAATCATTGTGCTCGATCTTTGCAGCAAATTCCTGTACCTTTTCTTCCAGATTGTCCGCAGTTACGACCTGATATTCCACAATGTCAAATCCCTGACCCTTCAGCCAGAGCATCTGCTTTTCATGAGAATTTTCAAAATCTACCCCTTCGGCTTTTACAAGTGAAAATGCAAAGAAATTGACATTTCGTTTGGCTGTGATCTCATTATTAAGCTGACGGACAGAGCCGCTGCAAAGGTTTCTCGGATTTTTATATTTTGCATCTGCATCTTCGATTTCTTCGTTGATCCTGTAGAAATCCGAATAGGTGATCACTGCCTCGCCCCGAAGCACCAGTTCCCCCCGGTAAGCGATCGACAGCGGTACATTTTTAAAGACTTTCGCATTGTTGGTAATCACTTCTCCAACCTCGCCGTTTCCTCTGGTTACGGCTTTTTCCAGTTTTCCGTCACGATAGGTCAGGACGATCGTCAGACCATCTAATTTCCAGGACAGCAGACTTTTCTGCATACCGGTCCATTCCTTTAAAACCTGTACCTCCTTTGTTTTATCCAGAGAAAGCATCGGTTTTTCATGACGCTCCTTCGGAAGCTCCGAAAGCACCTCATATCCTACATTGACCGTTGGACTGGAAGCCAGAACAACCTGTGTTTCCTCCTCCAGTTTTGCAAGCTCATCATACAAATCATCATAAGTATAATTACTCATGATTTCCTTTGCTCCCTGATAATAGGCTTTGGCTGCTTCGTTTAACAGCTTTACAAGCTCATTCATTCTTTCCATTTTATTACTCATGAATCGTCCTCACTGTCTCGCTGGAAGAATCCTTGATCAATTCCAGCAATTCTTTCATTTCTCCCGGTGTAACCTCACGATAGGCACCCGCTTTCAGATCCTCTAACCGGATATTCATGATCCGGATCCTTTTCAGCTTTGTAACATGAAATCCAAAACTCTCGCACATTCTGCGAATCTGACGGTTGTACCCTTGCGTCAAAATAATGCGAAAACTGCATTTTCCGGTTTGTTCCACTACACAGCGTCTTGTGGTCACATCAAGCTCTTTTAAATAAACCGGCTCTGACATGCCCTTTAAAAAGGCTTCATTGACCGGCTTATTGACCGTTACCAGGTATTCCTTTTCATGACGGTTTCCGGAACGCATCATTTTATTGACCAGATCTCCCTGATTGGTCATCAGGATCAGTCCTTCGGAATCCTTGTCCAGCCGCCCTACCGGGTAAACCCGGCATGGATAATTGACAAAATCCACAATATTATTTTTAACCTGTTTGCTGGTGGTACATTCAATTCCCCTCGGTTTATGAAGTGCCAAAAGCACCGGACGGTCCGATTTGGTCAGAACCTTTTTGCCGACCCGAACCTCCTGTCCTTCTTCCACCTGGGTTCCCAGAACAGCCACAGCACCGTCCACATATACTTTTCCCGCTTCGATGAGGCGGTCCGCTTCCCTTCGGGAGCAGTAACCAATATCACTTAAATATTTGTTTAATCTCATATTTCTTTACCTAAATAATCTCCGTACCCTATGATGATAAATTACCATAGAATACGGAGATTTTAAATACATACTTTTTTAATTTACATCTGCCAGATATTCTGTCTTGCAGTAGCCGGTGATTCCCTCGTATTCGATCTTACTCCAGCCATCACTGTAGTTTTCCACTACCTTAACAATGGACTGCTTATAGATCAGTTTCAAAACATCACTGTTTGTAGAACGTTCTTTACGGATACGGACCGTATCTGTCACCTGCATTTTCTTATTTACCTGGGAAGTGCTGCTTTCTTCCTGTGTTTCTTCTGCATCTTCCGCTTCTTCTGTTTCCTCAGCCTGAGCACTCAGCATCGGAACGCCTTCCGTACTGGTCAGGAATTCCGTCTTACAGTAGCCGACTTTTCCTTCACACAGCACCTTACTCCAGCCATCATCAAAGCTTGCATAAACGCCAACTTCCGTTCCCTTGATCACAGTGGTCAGCACTGCGCTGTCTGTGGAACGTTCTTCACGAATCCTGATACCGTCATTTAAGGTGGTCTTTATCGGATTTTCCAGTTCCTTTGCATCACCCTCTGATGGTTCTTCCGGCTCTTCGGATTCTTCTGATTCGTTGTCTGCTTTCTCCTGAGAAGCAAGCATGGTCTGGGCAAATTTGCCAAGATCTTCATCTTCCTCGATCAGCTGCTGATAACGTGCTTCTACGTCAGCAACAACTGCAGCCACTTCTTCGTCTGCCGCAAGTTCTAATACATATGCTTCCAGCATTTCTGAAGCTTCCCCGTTAAAGATATAAAAATCACCATTTTCATCAGCGCAAACATAAAGTGCCATGATTCCCGGTGCAGGAGTTTCAATGTTATAGATTTTCATTTCATAGGAAGCAAATACAACAAAGGAATTTTCCTCTAATCCTTTTTTTGTATAGCAGATTACGTCCTGATAAGCCTCGATGTAATCTTTTTTCTTCCCGATTACTGCTTTTTCTTCGTCTGTTAAGACGTCAACGGATTCTTCCACCAGATCGGTATTTCCGGAAGAAAGTCCTTCAAAATATTTGCGGACCAGCTCGTTAATCTCCTCGTAAGCATCTACCTCCAGAAGATTTTCTTCTTCTGCGGATTCTGCTTCGGAGCTGTTTTCTTTTGTTACTGTTTGATCTGTCACATCCTGAGATGTTTTATCTTTACCGCCTCTGACAGCTGCCACGATCAATGCGATCACCAGAATCACGATCAATACAAGCAATGCCAATGCAGCGTATACTTTTTTATGGTCAAGGTCTTTCCACTCTACACCAGTGATATCAGCAAATGTTTTCTTCGATTTTTTATTTGATGCCATGCAATCCTCCTTTTACTTTCTTTTTGGCATAAAAAAATGCACCTGACTGGATTCGAACCAGCGGCACCTGGCGTCGGAGGCCAGTGCTCTATCCACTGAGCTACAGGTGCGTAGTCATTGTTTTTCTCAAAGACGATACTTAGTATACACTAAATGGGCGGGACTTTCAAGCCCCACCCTGCAATTTGTCACAAACTTGTCACATTTTTGTAATATCCTTCCCGTCAAAGTGATAAACACTATCAGATAAAACGTCTTGTGCTGCCACCTGCGTCGCATTAACTTCCCGCACGATCATAGGCAGATTCTTTTGTGGGCCGCCTGCATTGTCCGGCACGATCAGAAATTCATGGATTGAAGACGGCAGCAGATAATAACCGCAGCCAAGCTTCTCATAGATTTTTTTCGGCATCTTCGGGTATAAGATTACCGATGCTCCGCCGACCCCGGATAAATTGGTCAGAATCCAAAGCGGCAGCATTTCCCCGAATTCTCCGCATCCCATCTTTTCTAACTGTTCTTCCATGGTACGGAGTACATACGGATAGAGTCTCGGCGTATTTTCTTTCGCCGCTTCATACAGTTCCTCAACCGATGTCCCCCACAGCTCTTTATGGGAATTGCGGATCAGAACAGCACAGTCTTCCATTTCCTTTGAAGGAACCGTCACATAGAACACGATTGCCAGATCCAGCATAAACAGATGTGGTACCTCTTTTAAAAGCTTTTCGTTTCGTTCCCGACTGACCAGACGATAAATGATTCTGTCCTTGATCTTTTCAAAATTCAAAATCGAACGGTAATCCCACTCCGGCGGCTGCGGTGCCTGATCTGTCTGCAAAAGAAGGTCTTCACTCAGTTTTTCAATTTTCTCTCCTTTACAGTACCGTTCATAATATCCGTCCAGATAAATGATCGGTGCAATTGCCTCATCATGTTTTCTGACAGACAGTCCGATCCAGGCAACTCCATTGTTTTTTACCACCTCATGTTTCTCAACTTTTCCATCAAAGGGAAGTCTTCTTTTTGTACAGTCCAAAAGTTCCTGTACAAATTGTTCATAGTTCATAAAAAGTACCTCTCAAATCTATATCTCTAAAAATGCAAACCCCTCCGCACTTTTGACTTTCGTCTCAAGCATACATTTTCAGGCACAAATTTATCTTCTATATATAAATGCAATATTTCTGTTTTACAGTTTTTGGGAATTGTTGTGTGAATACACGATTATGATTTAGAATAAATCGGGTTCCGCCCCGAAAGCGGAACCCGTAAGCTGCTGATGATTAAGCTCTGGAGAGATATTCTCCTGTTCTTGTATCGATCTTGATTTTTTCGCCCTGTTCGATGAATAATGGAACATATACAACTGCACCTGTTTCAACGGTAGCCGGTTTTGTAGCACCTGTTGCTGTGTCACCTTTGAAACCTGGTTCTGTATCTGTAATTTCAAGTTCTACGAACATTGGTGGTTCTACTGCAAATACTTTGCCGTTGTAAGAACATACTTTTACCATATCGTTTTCTTTAACGAATTTTAAAGAATCACCGATATCATCGCTGTTTAATGCGATCTGATCGTATGTTTCTGTATTCATGAAGTGCCATAAGTCACCATCAGAGTACAGATACTGCATTTCTTCACGGTCAATACGAGCTGCCGGGAATTTTTCTGTCGGTCTGAAAGTTTTTTCGATCACACCACCGTTAATGATATTTTTAAGTTTTGTTCTAACGAAAGCAGCACCTTTACCCGGTTTCACGTGCTGGAATTCTAAAATCTGAACTACATTGCCTTCAATTTCCAATGTAATACCGTTTCTGAAATCACCTGCTGAAATCATCTTTTTGTTTCCTCCTTAAGAATGCTGTATGATATTTAACTTACAATTTTATCTCATACCTTATACTATTTTATAATAAGCGACCAAAGATTTCAACTGTTTTTTACAGTAATTCCGGTAAAAATGCTTTGATTTCCCCGATCAGGTATAAGGAACCGACACAAAATACCATCCCGCCCTGCTGCAGTTTCAGTGCTTTTCGAAGGGCTGACGGTACTTCCGACTCCGCATAAACTTCGTCTGCGCCATATTTTCTGAAAAGTCCGGCCAGATTTTCAGCTAAAATCTGACGTTCGCCCTGAATCTGAGTGGCGATCACTGCATCAGGTTTGATCTGTTCGCAGATCAGACGGATCATTTTTTCATATTCCTTGTCAGATACTGCGGAAAATAAAAGGATTACGCGATTATCCTTACGGAACTGGGCTACAGTTTTTACAAACTGTGCAACGCCGTCTGCATTGTGTGCGCCGTCAACGATCACTCCCGGAAGGATTGTTTCCATGCGTCCCGCCCAGGACACTTTCCGAATCCCTTCCTTTAAAGTTTCATCAGAGATCCCATGAATCGGCTGCAGTTTTTTCATAGTAAAATAAGCTAAAGAAGCATTCATCATCTGATACTCCGCAATGTACGGAATATGAAGTTCTTCGCCTTCAAACAGGAAGGTGATACCATCTCTGTTCTGTTCTTGCAGCTTGTACTGTTCCGGCTTCAGAGCATAGGCCGGACTATCAAGCTCTTTGGCACGTTTTTCAATGACCGGAGCTGCTTCTTTTACATGCCCGTCATAAATGATCGGTACGCCCGGTTTGATGATTCCTGCTTTTTCAGAAGCGATTGCAGGAATTGTATCTCCCAGATACTGTACGTGATCAATGCTGATGGAAGTAATGATGCATGCCAACGGGTGCTCCACACAGTTTGTCGGATCTTTTCCGCCGCCAAGCCCGGTTTCCAGCACCAGATAGTCTACCTTTTTACGATAGAAATAATCGACACCCATCAGAAACAGCGTTTCAAAATAGCTTGGGTGAGCCAGTCCGTCTTCTTTCGCTTCATCGATCACCTGTTTTACCCGAAGAAAACTTTCAATGAAGTCCTTGTCAGAAATATTTTCGCCGTTAATCCGAAAACGGTCATTGATCGTTACCAGATGCGGGGAAGTGAATAATCCTGTACGATAGCCGCCTTCCTTCAGCATGGAAGCCAGATATGCACAAGTGCTTCCTTTTCCGTTAGTTCCCGCCACGTGGATCACCTTAATGGAGTCCTGAGGATTCCCAAGTCTCTTTAAAAGTTCCTTTGTGTGCTCCGGTGGATTTTTTACAGTGAATTTTGGAATT
>CAZOJX010000107.1:0-6088 GCA_964580255.1 uncultured Lachnoclostridium sp.
TTTCAGGATCGGACTGATCCGTTTATAGATCAGCGCAGTGATCAGGGAGATAATGGCACCTTTCAAAAGATTAAACGGCGCTACGGCGAAAATAACAAAGGTCAGCACGTTCTGAATGCCTCCGTTGATGGAAGTTCCCATGGCAATGATGCTCTCTAAAGGCATGCCGAAGGCTGCTGCGTAGGTCGGAAGAAGCACATAAGCATTGATCAGACAGCCCAGAACCGTCATGGAGAGGGTTCCCGCCAGCATGGCAAGAAGTGCCTGATTCTTGGATTTGTGCATTTTGTAGATCAGCCCTGCCGGGACAACAAAGGCACAGCCGATCAGATAGTTGCCGAATTCCCCTACAAAAGCGGTCATGGTTCCGTTGATCAGAAGATTCAGCAGGATCTTGACCAGTTCAATGGTGGCACCGGCCAAAGGTCCCAGCGCAAATGCACCGACGAGAACCGGTACTTCACTTAGGTCGATCTCGTAAAAAGGCGGTGCAATAAAAGGAATCGGGATTTCAAAGAGCATCAGCACCGCTGCGATGGCTCCTAACATCCCGATTTCAACTAGTTTCCGTGTTTTTTTGCTTGAATGATTCATAGTTCCTCCTTCTCTCATCCAGACTTTACTGTCGGTTTTGGAATTTCTGCCCTGCAGATCACCAAATCAGCCGCCTATGGCGGGTCGCGGACTTTACCGCCGGTAGGGAATCACACCCTGCCCCGAAGAATGTCTTTATTTTCAGACCTATCGTACAATAATCAAATAGGAATGTCAACGGGAATCATTTTGGTTGATAAAGGCAGGAGGAACGTGCTATACTTATGATTTAAAGGAAGAAAAACAGGAGGACATTCCATGAGATATGAATTTGATTTCCAGATGGACGAAAAAACGTTAGGAGATTTTTACACAAGCCACAATATGGGAGGGGCATCAGGAAAATTATGGCCGCTGCTGGGCGCATTTGCCATCGTGCTGGCATTTGTTTCCGGAGAGAGTACACCGGTATCCTACCGCATTGTTTATGTATTGTTTGGGCTGCTGTTCATTTTCTACATTCCGTTTGATCTGAAACGAAAAGCGAAAAAGCAGGTAAAGACCAATCCTTTCTACGCAAAACCGATCCACTACATTCTGGACGAAGAAGGAGTTACAACGATCCAGGACGAAAATGAAGCAAAATTAAGCTGGGACAAGTTCAGCAAAGTAAAACTGACAAAGAACAGCATGTTCCTTTATATGAGAAATAAAAATGCCTGTGTGCTTTCCCTGGAGGTTTTTGGGAAAGATCTGGATGCGGCATATGAATGGATCAAATCAAAAATAGAGCAGAAATAGGAAATGAACATGATAATTGAGACAAATACACCGAAGGAAACCTTCGCATTTGGCGAACAGCTGGGTAAAAATGCGAAGCCGGGAACCGTCTATACCCTGATCGGAGATCTGGGAGTAGGAAAGACGGTACTGACCCAGGGGCTGGCAAAGGGACTTGAGATTCAGGAACCGATCAGCAGCCCGACTTTTACCATTGTACAGGTTTATGAAGAAGGCAGACTTCCGCTGTATCATTTTGATGTGTATCGCATCGGTGATGTGGAGGAAATGGAGGAAATCGGTTACGAGGACTATTTTTACGGGGAAGGGGTATCCCTGATTGAATGGGCAAATCTGATCGAAGAAATCCTGCCGGAACATTATACGGAAATCAAAATTGAAAAGGATCTGGAAAAGGGCTTTGATTACCGAAAGATCACAGTCACTTCCATAGGAGAAGCAGTATGAAGATTTTAGCGTTGGACAGCTCGGGGCTGGTGGCTTCCGTTGCAGTGATGGAAGAAGAAAACCTGCTTGCCGAATATACCATGAACTACAAAAAGACCCATTCCCAGACATTGCTCCCAATGTTGGATGAAATGGCGAAAATGATCGATCTGGATCTTGAAACGGTAGATGCGATCGCAGTTGCCGGAGGTCCGGGATCTTTTACCGGCCTCAGAATTGGTTCTGCCACAGCCAAGGGGCTTGGTCTGGCTTTGAAAAAGCCGCTGATCTCTGTGCCGACAGTGGACGGACTGGCCTATAATCTCTGCGGAACAGACAAAATTGTCTGCCCGTTAATGGATGCGAGAAGAAATCAGGTATATACCGGAATTTACGAGTTTGAAGGAACTAAATTAAAGGTTCTGGAAAGCCAGATGGCGGTAGATATCAGTGAAATTGCAGAAAAATTAAATGCTCTCGGCAGAGAAGTTATCTTTTTGGGTGACGGCTGGCCGGTTTATGAACAGAAGCTGGCAGAGCTGATGAAGGTGCCGTATTTTGCAGCACCGGCACATATGAGCCGTCAAAGAGCCGGCGCACTGGCTGCCCTTGCCATGACTTATGCAAAAGAAGGACGCATGGAAACTGCCACAGAGCATCAGCCGGATTATCTTCGTCTTTCCCAGGCAGAAAGAGAACGTCTGGAAAAGGAAAGGGCTGCAAAATAATGGAACAAATCCTTATTAGGAAAATGAGACCGGAGGATCTTTTGCAGGTCTGTGCTGTTGAAAAAGACAATTTTTCCCTTCCGTGGTCAGAAAAATCCTTTCAGGAAAGCATGGAACGGGAGGATACGGTGTTTTTGACGGCCTTGATCGGGGAAGAAGTGGTAGGATATCTTGGATGCTACTGCATCTGCGGCACCGGGGAAATTACCAATGTGGCGGTCAAAAAGGAGCATCGCCGCAAAGGAATCGGCGGACGATTGCTGGAACAGCTCTATCTGGAGGGAGCAAAGCATGAAACAGCAGAATTTTTCCTGGAAGTACGGGAAAGTAATGAAGCTGCCATTGCATTGTATGCACGTCAGGGGTTTGTAAAAGAAGGAATCCGCAAAAATTTTTATGAAAAACCAGTAGAGCATGCGGTGATCATGTGGAGACACTGATCTTATTTGTGGCATGAATTCCCACTAGGAATGAACCTGAAAAACAATTATGATGAAGTTTGTCAAGGGAGTGACTGATGGGAGGATTTATATGCGTTTTTATAAGGAAAAAGAGAAAAGAACACTGGAAAAGGTTTTATGTAACTGCTGCGGCAGAACGATGCGCATGACGGGAAATCATGTGGCGGAAGGAGTTCTGCATGTTTGCAAGGACTGGGGATTTTTTTCGGAGAAAGATCTGGTTCGCCACGAATTTGATGTGTGCGAATCCTGTTATGATAAATTGACCGAGGGATTTTTGATTCCGGTTTCGGAGCGGGAGATCCTGGAGGTATAAAGAAGGATTAAGAAAATATGTTAGACATCTGTTTATTGGGCTGCGGAGGAATGATGCCGCTGCCGTATCGATGGCTGACCTCTTTGATGGTACGTTACAATGGAAGCAGTCTTTTGATTGACTGCGGAGAAGGAACACAGATCGCCATCAGGGAAAAAGGCTGGAGCTTTAAGCCAATCGATACCATTTGTTTTACCCATTATCACGGGGACCATATCGGAGGACTTCCGGGGCTTCTGCTGACGATGGGAAATTCGGACCGTACGGAGCCGCTGACACTGATCGGGCCGCCCGGGCTGGAAAAAGTGGTCAATGCGCTGCGGATTATTGCGCCGGGACTGCCCTTTCCGATTATTTATCGGGAGATTACGGAGCCGGAACAGGAATTTACCATGAACGGATACCGTTTGAAGGCATTTAAGGTAAATCATAATGTGCTATGCTACGGTTATACGATGGAAATCGACCGTGCAGGAAAGTTTGACGCGGAAAGAGCCAAAGCGGCACAGATTCCGTTGAAATATTGGAACAGACTCCAAAAAGGAGAAATCATCACAGAAGAGGAAGCAACCTTTACACCGGATATGGTCATGGGACCTGCCAGAAAAGGGATTAAGCTGACTTACTGTACCGACACAAGACCGACAGATTCGATCGTGGAAAATGCAAAAGCTTCGGATCTTTTGATCTGTGAAGGAATGTATGGGGATTCGGAAAAAATCCCGGATGCAAAGAAGAAAAAGCATATGATGTTCCAGGAAGCGGCAAAGATTGCGGCTCAGGCAGAAGTAAAAGAACTTTGGCTGACCCATTACAGTCCGTCTTTACCGAGACCGGAATTTTATATGGAAGAAGTACAGAAGATATTTAGCAACACGTTCCCGGGAAAAGATGGAAAATCTGTAGAGCTGGGATTTGATGAGGAATAGTCGTGGAAAAAGATATTTATATTTTGGCAATAGAAAGTTCTTGTGATGAAACTGCAGCGGCAGTTGTAAAAAACGGAAGAAATGTATTATCAAATGTGATTTCTTCCCAGATCGAGCTGCATAAGCTGTACGGCGGCGTAGTGCCGGAAATCGCATCGAGAAAACATATCGAAAAGATCAATCAGGTAATTGAAGAAGCATTGGAACAGGCTGGAATGACATTGGAGGAAATGGACGCTATCGGCGTCACCTACGGACCGGGGCTGGTCGGTGCGCTTTTGGTCGGCGTTGCGGAAGCAAAAGCCATTGCCTATGCTGCGAAAAAGCCGTTGGTGGGAGTGCATCATATCGAGGGTCACATCAGCGCAAATTATATTGAAAATCCGGATCTGGAGCCGCCGTTTGTCTGTCTTGTTGTATCCGGCGGACATACCCATCTGGTAGTTGTAAATGATTACGGCGATTATCAGATCATTGGCCGTACCCGCGATGATGCGGCAGGAGAAGCCTTTGATAAGGTTGCCCGTGCCATTGGTCTGGGATACCCGGGGGGACCAAAGATTGACAAGCTTTCCAAAGAAGGAAATGCCAATGCTATCAGATTCCCGAAAGCACATGTAGAAGACGGAAAATACGATTTTAGCTTCAGCGGTGTGAAATCAGCGGTATTGAATTACATTAACGGTGCCCAAATGAAAGGGGAAACTATCGTAGAAGCAGATATTGCTGCGTCATTCCAGAAGGCCGTAACGGACGTTCTGGTGGAACATGCGATGATGGCGGTGAAGGATTTTGGAATGAAAAAACTGGCCATTGCCGGTGGTGTAGCCTCAAACTCTACCCTTCGCGGCGCTATGAAGGAAGCCTGTGAGAAAAACGGAATCCAATTTTATCATCCGTCACCGATCCTTTGTACAGACAATGCGGCTATGATCGGTGCGGCGGCGTATTATGAATATCAGGCAGGTGTGCGTCATGGCTGGGATCTGAACGCGGTGCCGAACTTAAAGCTGGGAGAGAGAATCTAATGAAAAATGTAGCGATCGTATTGGCAGCAGGACAGGGCAAAAGAATGCAGAGCAAGGTACAGAAACAGTTTCTTCTGATTCAGGAGAAGCCGGTACTGTACTATTCTTTGGCTGCATTTGAAAACAGCAGCCACATTACAGATATCATTTTGGTAACGGGAAAAGAAGAAATTGAATACTGCCAAAGAGAGATTGTGGATAAATATGGTTTTCAGAAGGTGCGCAGGATCGTTGCCGGAGGAAAAGAGCGCTATCATTCTGTATATCAGGGGCTTTTGGCAATCGATCAGGCGGAATACGTCTTTATCCATGACGGTGCACGCCCTTTTATAGAAGAAGAAATCATTGGCCGCGCTTATGAGGCAGTAAAAGAATACAAAGCCTGTGTCGTGGGAATGCCTGTGAAAGATACGATCAAAATCGCAGATGAAGAAGGGTTTGCAGGACAGACACCGGACCGAAAAATGGTATGGCAGGTGCAGACACCTCAAACCTTTGAATATTCTCTGATCAAAGAAGCTTACACAAAGCTTCTTGCCGGAGAGCAGGAAGGAATCACTGACGATGCCATGGTCGTGGAACGAATGACCAGTCGGAAAGTGAAGCTTGTGGAAGGTTCTTACCGTAATATTAAGATCACAACACCGGAAGATCTGGGGATTGCAGAAATCCTTTGCCGGCAGTAAAAAAATGCTGAGCAAAAAAAGTTGACGAAAAATGAAAATTTTTTAAAAAAGGGTGTTGACAGATTGGAAAGTAAATGATATTATTTCACTTGCACTGAGGAAAACACCTTCCGAAGTACAGAATTGAATATGCAGAGGTATCGAAGTGGTCATAACGAGGCGGTCTTGAAAACCGTTTG
>CAZOJX010000108.1:0-5964 GCA_964580255.1 uncultured Lachnoclostridium sp.
TAAATGTTGTGTCAATTGCAGAATTTATGATTGGGGACATTTTATGATGTTTACGCCGATGCTGTTTATACAAAATTTCTTTAGCTGGAGCTTGTTCTTCACATCAGTCATTGTATTGATCCATTGGGAAATTATCTATGCGAAACACCCGGAACGTTTTTGGAGTGGATCCAATCAAACATTGCAGTGTGCCATGTGTCAGGACAAAACATGTCAGTGGAAACGGAAACTGACAGGATTCATCAATACAAAATAAAAGCAAAGCAATAAGGGAAAGGATATCAATGAGTAGCAGAGCTTTTTAAAAACATTACGAGTTTTTTCATTTTTGAACACTTTCAAAGATTCTGTCTATTGTTATTTAAAAAACGGTACACTAAAATATTAGTATTAAGAGTTATTTTAGGAGGTATTTCATGGCAGAATCTATTTCGTTACATCCGGAGAAACTTATTGCTTCTCATACCATAGATCCCCGTCTTGTTTCTTATAATATAGAAATGACAGAAATCACAGGAGGGACTTTTTGGAAATCTTATTCTGACGCACAGATTGAAGGGACAGAACCTTTTTCCATCAAGGAAGATGTTACCAATATTTTAAGTTCCGCTGATTTAATGCAGTGGTATGATCCGATTGATTTATATGATCCCAAATTAAGGAAAATGGCTCGTGAACTGGGGAGTGCATGGGTGCGTGTTTCTGGCTCTTGGGCAACCAAGACTTACTATGACTTTGACGGACACACCAAGGGGATTGTACCGGACGGATTTCAGGGAGTTTTGACTAAAGAACAATGGATCGGTGTATTGGACTTTGTAAAAGCCGTTGATGGTAAATTGATGATTTCTGTAGGAAACTGTTCCGGAAACCACCCGGACAATGGTCCTTTGGATTTGAGTCAGGCGGAACTGATTTTTCGGCTGAGCAAAGAATATGGTGTTCCTATTGATGCAGTTGAGTTTATGAATGAGCCAAATATGATGGAACGTTCTGGTGCACCTGCCGGCTATACACCAGCTGATTTTATTCGTGATCAGGATATTTTTAATAACTGGGTAAAAGATAACTATCCGGAATGTCTTGTGGTTGGCCCTTGCAGCACAGACGGTAATATTATGAAAATGGGAAATGGAAAGGGCGGTGCCGGCATGGCAGATATTTTCCCGACATGTTCCACGGAAGAATTGTTAGTTGGAAGCCAATGTCCTTTTGATGTGTTTAGTTATCATTATTATAACGGGGTCTCTGAACGCTTGGAATCTATGGCGCCGGCTGCTCATTGGGAAGCTTCTGAAGCCGCTACAGAGGAATATCTGGCAACTGCCGGTGCATGTGCGCGAGGTTTTGCTCCTTACAGGGACAAGTATGCACCGGGAGCACAGATGTGGGTTACTGAATCCGGCGATGCCGGCGGCGGTGGAAATACATGGGCATCTACCTATCTGGACGTACTTCGTACCTTAAATGAATTAGGTGATTTTGCCAGCGTGACAGACGGCGTGATTTTCCACAATACTTTCGCTTCATCTGATTACGGTTTTTTGCAGCATGGTACTTTTGAACCAAGACCGAATTATTTCGCTGCAAAATTATGGAATCACCTTATGGGTTCCACCGTATATCAGTCCGGAGAACCGATTCGGGAAGGCGCTCATGTCTTTGTTCATTCCCGCAAAGACGGAAAAGAAGGCTTTGCATATTTGGTAATTAACAACTCTCTTACGGAGGAAACTGTCGTAGAACTTCCAAAGGAAGCACTTCGCTACACTCTCACCGGGGAAAAACATATGCGTTCTACCGTTATGTGCTTAAACGGCACAGCATTGTGCTTGACAGAAAATGGTGATCTTCCTTCCTTTGTCGGAGAATCCCAGTCAGCCGGAACTGTCACATTAGCTCCGGGAAGCTGTACATTTTTTGTTTTATAGCAACAAAAAAGCCCTCTGAAGGCTCAAGTGAGGCTGGAGGACTTCAATAGAGATACCCTGATGCATCGTACATCAGGGTATTTGGCGTGTTTGTTTACCAAGGAGGTATTCATGTCAAACATTCAGAGAACACAAAGTACACAGCAGATCATTCAGACAAATTTTTTAAAACTCCTTTATAACAGCCCTATCGAAAAAATAACTGTGCGGGAACTGTGCTCCTGTGCCAATGTACATAGAGGTACTTTTTATCGTTACTATGCGGATTTGTACGATTTGGCTCATCAGATTGAGGAAGAACTTTACGAAAAATTTCAAAAAATCATAGGCACTTCTTTGGATAGTTCTCTTTTTGAGATTATCAAACAATGCATATATTTGATCTATGAAGAACAGTTGGTTTGTGCAGCTTTGTTTAAGTATAAAAACAGTACTGAATTTTTTCATCGTGTCACAGATATGAGCCGTACCTATATCTATAAGCAGATTGCTTTCAGAACTTTAAATGAAACAGAAAAACTTTACATTTTTAATTATCTGTGTGCCGGTGTTCTTGGCATGATCCAGACTTGGATCGATGGGAATTTTCAAGAATCTCCGGATCATCTGATACACTATCTTGATGTCTGTTTGGGTGATCTTATCCATTTGCCAAAATGTTCATAATAAAAAGAAACAATGTCGGTTTTGCCAACATTGTTTCTTTTTTATTATGATTGATGTTTTTCTTCAAAATCACAAAAACGCATCCAGTCCATTTCTGTTAAGGCATGACCGCCGTCCCGAAGATGGTATCCGATCATACCATTCTGCCAGACTGTTTCTGGTTTTGGATAGGTGTCACAGATAAGACCGGAAAGTCCCAGAGATTCCCAGGCGGCAGAAGCCTTCTTGCATCCAGCAAATTCTGCTTCAGGATCGCTCCAATAATCAATGCTTCCGCTGGCAACATAGACTGGACGTGGTGCCATAGCGGCCAGGAGCAGGTGCTGATCAAAAGGCATTTCCTCTGCCGGCATATCCACATATTCATGAAAATTTTCGCAGAACCAATACCCGAGGCATAGAATGATCGAATTTACGTTTTCTCCGCATTTCCCTTCATTTAAGGCTGCTCCGCAGCATCCGGAGTTGTTCACAAATGCAGTTTCAAATCGTTCGTCTTGTGCTGCTGCCCAAAGAGCTGTTTTTCCGCCTCTGGAGTGCCCTGCTGCAGAAATTCGATTTTCTGCAATCTCCGGAATGGAGATGAGTACATCTAATACGCGGCTGGCAGCAAAGGCCCAAAGGCTTAGGCAACCGAAGTCGTCGCTTTCCGGACGTTCCTTTTGGAAAATAGTGGCAATACCTTCTTTGTTCCAAAGAATGGCATCATCTGGAGCTACATCTGCTGTGTAGAAAGCTGCTGTTGCCCAACCGCGAGCCAACATTTTTCTGACAGGCCAGTAACCCTGCTCCATATCTTTCTCGATATCAATGGAATGACTTTCGTTTGCTTTTTCCTCGCTGAACTGGTCTTTACACATGGCTTGAAACTTTTCTTCGCTTCCCAAAAGCTTGCGGATGATAGGGAGCATTTGCTCCATCAATTTCGGGTCTGCAGCAGCCGAGGGCTTTTCTTCTCTGGAGTGATTACATATCATGATTGCTGCAGGCACAGGTTTTTTGACGTTTTGCGGAAGCCAAAGAGAAAAAGGAAAGGAAAATTCCTTTTTCTCAAAACAGATACGGATTTCATAGGTTCGTTGTTCGCAATCAGCTTCCTGACGCATCGATTTCAAGCTCCACTGACTTGTCCAGCCCTCCGGAATCCGTCCGTACTCCTCTTTTCGAAACAGTTCAAGGATAGATGCTCTTTGCTCTTTCCATGACTCCTTTGTTATTTCGGATAAATTCATTCTAATGCTCCTAATTTTCTTCTCGAAGTTTTCGCATTTTGTCTACATTTTCCTCTACGGTCTTTTTGTTAAGAGGGTACATAAATGTGATAGTTAAGAAGCTGATCAATACGAAGATTCCTGGAATGATCATTGTAATGTTAAAAATAGACTGGCATACTGCTTCGGTCTGAACGGTTGCAAGTTCATCATAACCGATCAGAGTCAGAGACCATGCACCGATACTTCCTGTTACCGCACCAACCAGTTTCTTTAAGAAACTGTACATAGCATATACGGTTCCGTCAGCTCTTTCTCCTGTAATCAGGAAGTGATGATCAATGGAATCTCCGAGCATTGCCCAACAAACCATAACGGCATATCCAAGTCCGATATAACCGACTAATGTTAATAAAAGATAAGTCAGCGGATTTTCCGGACGTACAATGAACAAAATCACGTAAATTAAAGTAAATGCACCGAGACCGATCATGCTGAATTCTTTTTTGCCGAACTTATCTGTTAACTTCTTTGTAAATGGTACGATTAACAACATTCCAACCATCATGGACATACTTGCAATAGCCAGCAAAGAGGTATCTTTATAATAATCAAGGAATAAATACTGGTTCAAGGTATTGGCAATCCCGGTAATGGAGGAAGCGCAGATGCCAAAGATAACGACTGCTAAAATCGCACGATCTGTACAGATTTCTTTTACAGACTGGAAGAAATTCAATTTTTCTGCCTTTTCTACCTTGTTTGGCACTTTGATTCGCTCTAAACACCAGCGGTAACATAAATAATAACATAACAGACCGATCAGGCTGCTGATCAAACCTGCCAACATAAACCTGGAACCGCTTACCACATCATTTCCTGCTGCGTCCTGTACATAGATGATCATAGGAACCATAATGCCTACTGCAAGATTGCCTACAATTCCACCAATAGAACGGAAACTGGAAAGACTGGTACGCTCACTTGGTTCGTCTGTAATAGCATTTGCCATGGCACCATATGGAATATTGATGGCTGTGTAGCAAATAGATCCATAGATTAAGTACATAGCTGCAATATATGTAATTTTTGCCCACATTGGCCATTCTGAAATGAAGCAGTTGTAAATTAAACAGCTGCTTAATACGACTGGTACTGCAATACGACGAATCCATGGACGGAAACGTTCTCCGTTTTTATCAACATGGGTATCGATGATTCGACCCATAGCAACATCAGTAAATGCATCTACAAATTTTGTTAACATCAGCAAAGTTCCCACGATTGCTGCACTGATTCCAAGAATCTTTGTGGCGAACACCAGTAAGAAACTGCTTACCATTGTTAAGGTAAAGTTATTTGCACAGTCTCCCAATGCATAGCCGACTTTATCTCGGATATCAAATTTTCTCATTTTTTTGTTTTCCATTGTAACCTCCCACATTTCTTTAAAATAAAAATATCACTTGACGATTTCAGGTAGATTTCTATCTGTCATCCTGAGGCCAAAGTGTTAGAAAAATTATAAAAAAATGTGTGACTGATATCAATGTTCAATCCCTTCAAAAGTGTCGCATTAAACTAATAGTTCAACATATAAATATATTTTCCTGCGACAGCGCATGCGGCACTTATCAGCAGGTAGATAACAGTACAATGCTGTCCTTTCCCAACTGCTCGATCAGATTTCTGAAGCGGCACGCTCTTTGGGGTCTAACCCTGCGGTTGGTTCGTCTAATATCACAAGTTTTGGATCGTTTAACAGAGCCTGGGCGATTCCCCGGACTGCGAGATGTTGTTCCTGGTAGATATACGGAACGACATTGTGGGAAAGAAATAGGAAAAGGCTGATTCCAAGGGAAATGGCAGCGCAGGCATACATTGCTTCCTGACTTCTGAGCTTTCTCGTAACAGACGGCCCCAGGAATGTGGTTAAAAGAAATGGTGTAACAGTATATAATGTAGCAGCAAAAGGAGCTTGGGTGCCGCTGTATAATCCAATAGGAAGAAGAATGCCCAGAAGCAGTAAATCTGCCAGTCCAAGATATCAAAAAATATTAAAAAAAGTTGTTGACAAATGAAAAATGATATGATAGTCTATACAAGCTGTCGCGAACGACAACAACAAAACATCGAAAATACTTGTTTTACAGAGC
>CAZOJX010000109.1:0-5892 GCA_964580255.1 uncultured Lachnoclostridium sp.
GCAAGAACAGCACTTCGTCTGGGTGCAGAAGTGCATATCATTTACAGACGTAGTGAAGAAGAACTTCCGGCACGTGTGGAAGAAGTTCACCATGCAAAAGAAGAAGGCATCATTTTTGACCTTCTGACAAATCCGGTAGAAATTCTTGCAGACGAAAACGGCTGGGTAAAAGCAATCAAATGTGTGAAGATGGAATTAGGGGAACCGGATGCTTCCGGCAGACGTCGCCCGGTAGAAGTAGAAGGCAGCGAATTTGAAATCGAAGTAGATACTGTGATCATGTCCTTAGGTACTTCTCCAAATCCATTGATTTCCTCTACTACCAAAGGTCTTGAAATCAATAAGAGAAAATGTATCGTAGCAAGCGAAGATCTGGGTGCAACTTCTAAAGAAGGTGTTTACGCAGGCGGTGACGCTGTGACAGGTGCTGCGACAGTAATCCTTGCAATGGGTGCCGGAAAAGCAGCTGCAAAGGGTATTCATGAATATCTGTCAAACAAATAATTGAAGAAAAAGGAATAAACTGATGAAAAAGAGATTAGTAATGCTCCTTGTTTCAGCAGCAATGATCGCTGCATTGACAGCCTGCGGCGGAAAGGAAGAAGAAGCTGAACAGGTGACTGTTGATATTGAAGAAACAGTAGCAGAAGAAGTTGAAGAAGTTGCGGAAGAAGAACCGGTTGTGGAAGATGTGATTCCGGAAGGTTATTACCGCAGTGAACTGACAAATGAGATCATTTCTGAAGAATTAAAGAATCAGAGACCGATCGCTGTTATGGTTGACAATGAAAAAACAGCACTGCCTCATTTTGGATTAACACAGGCAGATGTTATTTATGAATTGATGAACAGCACAAAGAATGATGAAATCACACGTTTTATGTGTCTTGTAAAAGATTGGGATGCGATCGAACAGTTCGGAAGTGTTCGTTCTTTACGTCCGACCAATATTCTTCTTGCAAATGAATGGAATGCGATCATCTGTCATGACGGAGGCCCATTCTACATCAACGATTATCTTGCATTACCGGCAAGTGATCACATTTCCGGATATTTCGGACGTGTAAACAACGGAAAAGCAAGAGAATTTACAGAATACATTCTGACCGGAGAAATCGAAAAATATACAGACAGACTCGGTATCGGAACAGAATATAATGAGTACTATGAAGGTGCACATTATCAGTTTGCTACAGAAGCAAATCCTGTAAAACTGGAAGAAACCTATGAAGATTTTGCAAAAGAAGCAACCTTTATCGATCTTCCGTTCAAACACAACGGTTCAGAATTAAGCTATAATGCAGAAGACGGACTTTACTACTACTCTGAATACGGTGCACCGCATGTAGATGCACAGAACGGAAACAAACAGCTTTCCTTCAAGAATGTTATCATTCAGAGAGTAACTTACAGTCAGTTAGACGAAAACGGTTACCTGATCTTCAACTGTATCGGTGAAGGACAGGAAGCAATCTACATTACAAATGGTAAGAGAATCAACGTTACATGGACAAAGAGAAGTGATACAGAACCAACCCGTTACTATGACGGAATGGGTGATGAAATCACCATCAACACAGGAAAAACCTATGTTGCATTTGTTGCTGACCAGCGTTGGGACGAACTTGTAATTAAATAAGTCATAGAAAAAACCTTCGATTCATAGATTGTAAAAAAATGATCTAGGAATTGGAGGTTTTTTTATGGACAATGCCGCAAACAAAGAGTTTGACTTATACAAGGACATACAAATGCGTACCGGAGGAGAAATCTATATTGGTGTGATCGGTCCGGTCAGAACAGGAAAATCGACGTTGATCAAACGGATCATGGATCTTCTGGTACTGCCGAATCTTCCAGAGGGGCCGGAAAAAGAACGAATCATTGATGAGCTTCCCCAAAGCGGAACGGGAAGAACGATCACGACGACAGAACCGAAATTTCTTCCCAAGGAAGCATTTGAATTGAATCTGTCAAAGGACATTCAGTTAAAAGTGCGTCTGATCGATTGTGTGGGCTATATGGTCACCGGAGCAGCAGGACATATGGAGGATGATCAGCCCCGGCTTGTGAAAACACCTTGGTCGGAGGAACGGATTCCTTTTGTCAAGGCAGCGGAGCTGGGCACTCAAAAGGTCATGAAGGATCATTCAACGATCGGGATTCTGGTAACCTGTGACGGCTCTTTTTCAGAACTGCCGAGAGAAAATTACATAGAAGCGGAAGAACGAACTGTTGAGGAAATGAAAAGATCCGGGAAGCCCTTTGTAGTGATTTTAAACAGCAGCCGTCCTTACGGGGAAGCAGCAGCGGAGTTAGCGGATTCCTTAGAAGAAGCTTATCAGGTGCCGGTTCTGCCTATGAACTGCGAACAGCTTCGGAGAGAGGATATTCTTCATATTTTTGAACGGATTTTGAAGGAATTTCCAATTACGGATATTGAGCTGTATTTTCCTAAATGGGTGGAAATGCTTAGAGCAGACAATGAAATCAAGCAGGATCTTTTGGCGCAGGTAAAACTTTTGATGTCAAGAATCAGCCGCATTCAGGACGTATTTCCGGAAAACCTGAAGCTGGATTCTCCGTATATCAGTCATGTGAAGCTGGAGGAAGTAAACCTTTCTAATGGAAAAGTGAGGATTCTAATGGAAATGGAGGAATCCTGTTACTATGATACATTGAGCAAAATGACCGGAGAAACGATAGCGGGGGAGTACGAACTGATGGCCATGCTTCGGGAAATGGCAGAAATGAAGCAGGAGTATGCAAAGGTCCGCTATGCCATCGATGCTGTAAGGCAAAAAGGATACGGTGTTGTTATGCCGCTCAAGGAAGAAATTGTGCTGGAAGAACCTGCGATGGTCAAACAAGGCAGCAAGTTCGGCGTCAAAATCCGAGCAAGTGCACCGTCAATCCATATGATCCGGGCAAACATTGAAACGGAAATTTCGCCGCTGATGGGAAGTGAAAGTCAGGCGGAAGATTTGATCCGTTATATTGGTGAGAGCGGAAAAGAAGACGGCAGTATCTGGAAGACCAACATTTTCGGAAAATCCATCGAGGAACTGGTAGAAGATGGATTGAAATCCAAGGTTTATCAGATCGGAGAGGAAAGCCAGGCAAAACTGCAGGATACCATGCAGAAAATCGTCAATGATTCCAATGGAGGCATCGTCTGCATCATCATTTGATTTATAAGCTGTGCTTATGAAAAAACATAAAGAATGAATATTGGAAAATAAATGGAAAATCTGTTAGAATTATACTAACTATTGAGTTCGCGGAGAGTGGATTTTGTTTAGAGGAGGTCTAACAGATGTTAGAAAAGTTATTTAAGTTAAAAGAAAACAAGACAGATGTGAAAACTGAAGTGTTGGCTGGTGTTACCACATTCATGACCATGGCATACATCCTGGCAGTTAACCCGTCAATCCTCAGCGCAGCAGGAATGGACGCAAATGCGGTACTTCTTGCAACTGCAATCTCATCATTTATCGGTTGTGCCTGCATGGCATTTATGGCAAATTATCCGTTTGCACTTGCTCCGGGTATGGGGCTGAATGCATATTTTGCATACACTGTATGTATTGGTATGGGCGTTTCATGGCAGACTGCATTGCTTGCAGTTTTTGTAGAAGGTATCATTTTTATCGTGCTTTCCCTGACAAATGTTCGTGAAGCAATCTTCAATGCGATTCCTATGACTTTAAAAACTGCAGTTTCCGCAGGTATCGGTCTTTTTGTTGCATTTATCGGTATGCAGAACGCGAAGATCGTTGTAAACAGCGATGCAACATTGGTTACTTATCAGCCGTTCAGAGCAAACTTCTCAACAGAAGGTGTTACTGCATTGCTTGCGCTTATTGGTGTGGTGATCACAGCTTATCTGGTAATCAAAAAAGTCAAAGGGAACATTTTCATCGGTATCGTTATTACATGGGTACTTGGTATGCTTTGCCAGGCAGTTGGTATCTATGTGCCAAATCCGGAAGCAGGTTGGTATTCCTTATATCCAAACCTTTCAGCAGGCTGGAATTTTGCATCTCTTGGCGAAACCTTCGGTGCAGTGTTTGAAGCAAATCTTTCAGAAATCGGAATTGCAAACTTCATCGTTGTAGTGTTTGCGTTCCTGTTCGTAGATATTTTTGATACATTAGGAACATTGATCGGTGTAGCTACCAAAGCAGATATGCTTGATAAGGACGGAAAACTTCCGAGAATCAAAGGTGCTTTAATGGCAGACGCTGTCGGAACAACTGCCGGTGCGATTATGGGTACCTCTACTGTAACAACTTTCGTAGAAAGTGCTTCAGGGGTTGCAGCAGGCGGAAGAACAGGTCTGACATCTATCGTGACAGGACTTCTGTTCCTTGTTTCCATTATTTTAAGCCCGCTGTTCTTATCCATTCCATCATTTGCAACAGCTCCGGCATTGATCGTAGTTGGTTTCTATATGATGTGTAATGTTGTGAAAATTGACTTCGACGACTATATCGAAGCAATTCCGGCTTACCTTTGCATTTTATGCATGCCTGTTCTGTACAGCATTTCAGAAGGTATCGTTATCGGTGTAATTTCCTACACAGTACTGGTACTGGTAACCGGAAAAGCAAAAGAGAAAAAATTGAGCCCATTGATGTATATTTTGTCAATTCTCTTTATCTGTAAATACATTTTCCTGTAAAAGGAAGACATCCAAGGTTTGTGTGTTAGTTTATCCTGGAATTTAAAAAGACAGCTTGTGAAAGAAAATGCTTTCACAGGCTGTTTTTTGATAAAATGTAAAACTTGTAAGGAAAGGTATTGTAAAATTTTTGCGTTTCGGATAGAATAGTAAGATGGTGGGAGCACCGAAATACAGGAGGTAATATGTTAGTTAAGATTTACACTGACGGTGCAGCAAGAGGTAATCCTGACGGTCCGGGAGGATATGGAACCATTTTGTCTTACACAGACGCAAATGGGACAGAGCATATTCGGGAGTATAGTCAGGGTTATGTTAAAACGACCAATAACCGTATGGAGCTGATGGCGGCGATCGTAGGGTTGGAGGCATTGATCAAACCATGTGAGGTAGAGTTATATTCTGATTCGAAATATGTGGTTGATGCGTTTAATCAGAACTGGATTGGCAGCTGGCTTCGCAATGATTGGAAGAACAGTGCTAAAAAACCGGTCAAAAACAAGGAACTGTGGCAGCGTCTTTTGAAAGCCATGGAACCTCATAAAGTAACCTATATTTGGGTAAAGGGCCACGATGGACATGCCGAAAACGAACGCTGTGACAAGCTTGCAACAAGCGCTGCGGACGGCGAGGACCTTATTCATGATGAGGTGTTTGAGAAAGAGAGGTAATGAAATGTTCTTAAGTACACTAATGCAGACTTTATTCAAAATGTTGGTTTTGGCAGCGGCATGCGTAGCAGGCATTTTCGCTGGAAAAAAATTACGCGACAGCAAAGACGCAAAGGCTGAAAAAGAAGCGTAATAGGTTGGAGGAGACAAAAGTGAAACAGTACGGCGTAAACGAATTAAGAAAAATGTTCTTGGATTTTTTCGAGAGCAAGGGACATTTGGCAATGAAAAGCTTTTCCCTGGTTCCGGTCAATGATAACAGCTTATTGTTGATCAACTCAGGAATGGCACCATTGAAACCATATTTTACAGGTGCAGAAATTCCGCCGAGAAGGAGAGTAACTACCTGCCAGAAATGTATCCGTACAGGAGATATTGAAAATGTAGGTAAGACAGCACGTCATGGTACATTTTTTGAAATGCTTGGAAACTTCTCATTCGGTGATTACTTCAAAACAGAAGCGATTCACTGGTCTTGGGAATTTTTAACAGAAGTTGTAGGACTTGATCCGAACAGACTGTATCCGTCTGTATATC
>CAZOJX010000110.1:0-5786 GCA_964580255.1 uncultured Lachnoclostridium sp.
TTGTGTAAACATACATGTCGATATCCTCCAATACTTTTGCATTATGACAACCACAATCTGCTATGACCGCCACATGGGTACATTTTACTAAAAAATTTAAAAAATAGCAACCTTTTTCGTTAATTTGCATAATTTATTTTTCTTAACATCAATGATTGTTTTTTTTCGATTTCTAAATTATAATGAAAGAGATTTGCTTTAACACTTTGACAGGATAAAGGAGTGCTTTTATGAAAAAAATACCTGAAAAAATCGGTTTTATCGGACTAGGGCTTATCGGCGGATCTATCGCAAAGGCTGTCCGCTATTTTTACCCGGAGATCCGCATCCTGGCACTTTCCGGCAGACAGGAAACCATTGATCTGGCCCTTTCCGAAAATGTGATTGACGAGGGCTGTTGCAGGATCGGACAGGAATTTTCTTCCTGTGACTACATTTTCCTTTGTGCCCCTGTATCATATAACGCAGCATATCTTAAAGAGCTGAAACCACTGATCAAAAATGACTGTATCATCACCGATGTAGGAAGCACCAAAACAGATATTCACCGCCGGGTGATCCAGCTCGATATGGAAGCAAATTTTATCGGCGGTCATCCGATGGCCGGTTCTGAAAAAACAGGGCTTCATAATTCCAAACGGCATTTGATTGAAAATGCATATTATGTGATCACACCTACCGAAAAGGTTTCTAAAGAAGCTGTTGCCGACTATGTAGATTTTATCGGTTCCCTAAAAGCGCTGCCGCTGGTGCTTGACTACCACCAGCACGATCAGATTACCGCAGCCATCAGCCATCTTCCTCATTTGATTGCTGCAGGACTGGTTAATCTGGTGAAAAACAATGACGGTGAAGAGCAATATATGAAAAAAGTCGCTGCCGGAGGCTTTAAGGATATTACCCGAATTGCCTCCTCCTCACCGGTTATGTGGGAGCAGATCTGCATGACAAATCACGAAAACATTTCAGAACTCCTTGGAAAATACATTGACAGTATGCAGGAAATTAAGGACGCTTTAGATCAAGAATGCGGCCAGGCCATCTACGATCTCTTTGAAGAATCCAGAGACTATCGAAATTCCATTTCCGATGTTTCTCACGGACCACTCAAAAAAGCCTACGTTCTTTATGTAGATCTGGTAGATGAAACCGGAGGAATCGCTACTGTTTCTACGATTCTTGCCTGCAATCAGATCAACCTGAAAAACATCGGTATTGTCAACAACCGGGAATTTGAAGAAGCGGTATTAAAAATCGAGTTTTACGAGGAACAGCCCTGCAAGCTGGCTGCTGACCTGCTCATCAGACATCGATACACCGTTTATGAAAGGTAACATTTATGATGAATATAAAATATAAACATCCATTAAAAGGAGAAATCACTGTTCCCGGAGACAAATCCATCTCCCACCGCGCCGTCATGTTCGGTGCTCTGGCACAGGGAACCACCGAAGTCACAAATTTCCTTCAGGGAGCAGACTGCCTTTCTACCATTGACTGCTTCCGTCGTCTTGGAATCGAAATTGAAAATACACCAGAAAAAATTCTGGTACATGGTAAGGGACTTCATGGACTTCAAAAGCCGGACTCTATCTTAAATGTAGGAAATTCCGGCACCACTACCCGTCTGATCTCCGGTATTTTAGCCGGACAAACTTTTGAAACAACACTGACCGGCGACGAATCGATCCAAAGTCGTCCAATGAAGCGGATCATGGATCCTCTTTTGATGATGGGCGCAGATATTTCCAGTCTTTATGGAAATCATTGTGCACCTTTGCGGATTGCCGGAGCAAAGCTTCATGGTATTTCCTATCATTCAAAAGTTGCATCTGCTCAGGTAAAATCCTGCATTCTTCTGGCAGGTCTCTACGCTGAAGGTCTTACCAGCGTAACCGAACCGACCATCTCCAGAAATCATACAGAGCTGATGCTGCGTGGATTCGGAGCAGACATCACATTAGAAGGAAAAACTGCACAAATCCAGCCGGAACCGACACTGATCGGACAAAAGATCGAAGTTCCGGGAGATATTTCCTCCGCAGCCTATTTTATCGCTGCCGGACTGATCGTTCCAGGCTCCGAAATTTTAATTAAAAATGTGGGAATCAACCCTACCCGCGACGGAATCCTTCGGGTCTGTCTGGAAATGGGTGCCGATCTTACCCTTCTTAATGAAAGAGAGCACAGCGGCGAACCGGTTGCTGACATTCTCGTTCGTCACAGTAACCTGAAGGCGGTAACCATTGGCGGCGAGATCATTCCAACGCTGATCGATGAGCTTCCGATCATTGCTGTCATGGCCTGCTTTGCCAGCGGTACTACCATTATCAAAGATGCCGCAGAGTTAAAAGTCAAGGAATCTGACCGAATCGCAGTCATGACAGAGCAGCTTTCCCGCATGGGTGCTCATATCACTGCTACGGAAGACGGTATGATCATCGAAGGCGGATATCCGCTTCGCGGAGCAACCATTGATACAGCCCTCGACCATCGCATTGCCATGTCCTTTGCGATCGCTGCATTGGCCGCCGAAGGAGAAACCCGACTGAAAAATGCAGATTGCGTAAAGATCAGCTATCCTGATTTCTATGAAAGCCTTTTCAATTTGCAAAAAATATGATATCTTAGGGATTAACTTGAAGCGAGGAACTATTTATGGCTAGAAAAATTGACAGAACATTACTCTCCTACTGTCCGGATCTGCAGGTGATGGACTGCACCTTACGTGACGGTGGACTTGTGAATAATTTTAACTTTTCTGATGAATTTGTAAAAGATCTTTACCATGCAAATATCAAATCCGGTGTTGATTACATGGAATTTGGCTATAAAGCCAGCAAAACTATTTTCAAAAAAGAAGATTTCGGCAAATGGAAATTCTGTGACGAAGAAGATATCCGTGAAATCGTTGGAGAAAATAATTCTCCATTAAAGATTTCCGTAATGGCAGATACCGGACGTACCGATTATAAAACGGACATTATCCCAAGAAAAGACAGTGTCATTGATATGTACCGTATTGCAACCTATATCCACCAAATCCCGACTGCTATCGATATGATCGAGGATATCCACGAAAAAGGCTATGAAACCTGCGTTAATATTATGGCAGTTTCCAAAGTTAACGACCGGGATATTATGGGGGCACTGGAGCTTCTCTCCAAAACAAGCGTTGACTGCATCTATCTGGTAGATTCCTTCGGTTCCTTCTATCCGGAACAGATCTGCGATCTTGCTGACCGCTACTCTGAGGTTTCCGGAAAATATGGAAAACTGGTTGGTTTCCATGGACACAACAACCAGCAGCTTGCCTTTGCCAACACCATTGAAGCGCTCCGCTACGGTGCGAGCATTTTAGATGCTACGGTCTGCGGCATGGGACGAGGCGCCGGAAACTGTTATCTGGAATCTTTACTTGGCTTTTTAAAGAATCCAAAATACAATCTTATTCCGATGATGAGATTTATTGAAGAACATATGACAGAAATGAAAAAGAATTATACCTGGGGTTTTGATCTTCCGTACCTGATGACGGGAATTTTAAACTCTCACCCGTCCTCTGCCATCAATTTTCAGAAAGCCAAACGGACGGATTATACAAATTTTTATCATGAATTGCTTGATATGGACTAAAACGAAAGTTTTAGTCCATTGAAATTACATAATCATAGCTGTATGTGTGCACATAGAGCTTTCCGTCTTTTTCTGCCATCAGATCCGGCATTTTATCCAACGACATTTTTTCCAGAACTCTTCCGGTATGTTTATCAATCTGATATAAATAGTCTTTTTCACCCGTAAATCCATATCCGCACAGAATCACATCACTCTTGACAATAAAATTCATAGAATTATATGTCTGATCTGCACTTCTCCAAAGAAGCTGTTCATTATTCAAATCGTAAGCAAACATAAAGCAGCTGTTTGGCGTCGCATAGCCATTCAATACACTGCCGGCATACAAGATACCATCTTCCACGTAGGCATTGTTGCCGTTGATATACCATCGATCTCCCGGAATTGTCACACTGTACAGTGCTGTTTCCTGCGAATCTGAAATCAGCAGCATCTCCGGTTCCGTCCATTCGTAAATATAATTTTCATCATAAAATTTGTTCCAATCTGAACCGATCATCGGCAATGACAGCTCTTTTCGCTCGTACCACTCATACGCCCAGTCAATGCCATTTTCTTCCTTTGAATCAATGGACAGACTAAGCGGTACTGCTGCTTCTCCCTCTGCATAGGTTTCAGGGATTCCTGAAAAATTCAGCACAATTTCTTTTACTTCCTGCTCTACAGGAATTTCTTCCGCCACATCGGTCACTTCTTCCTGCGGAATGTCCACTTTTTCGATTGCCTGCTCTGGAAAATAAATATCTTTCTCTTTGTTTGTACATCCTGCCATCATAAAAACACATATGCCTGCTGCAACCAGGATCATTTTTCGTTTCATACTATTATCTCCGTCTATGTATCTGTCCGCTGTAATAATTCCTTAACAGCAAACACTCTGCTCATAAATATTTATTTTAGTCAAAACATACCAACGGATTCATTTCTGTTGGAGTTTTCCATTCAATACCATATTCTTCTTTCAATTTTCTTTTTTTAACACGCCAATATCTGTGGCAATATCCTAAACCTCTCGCATCGCCCAGCTCGGCATTTAACTTTCTTTCAACATCCAACTCTATTCTTTGGTACATTTCATCATCTTCAATTGGATCATAATTCAACTTTTTCAATTTCTTAGGCTGCTCTTTTCCTTCATAATATAGCAATACTTCCAAAGCTTTTATTGATTTTCTAAACCAAAATTCCTTATCATTCTCACAACCCGATTCAAAAACCTAAACCAATTGCATTTCTGGAATATCATGATAAATTACCTTATCAAGCCACTCCTCTGCAACTACTAATCTGTTTAATGAAACAAAACCTTCTGTAATCTTTATAAACTTTGTTCTTGAAATGGTACCCTTTTTAAATAACTCTATCAGCGAAACAAGATAATGTTTTATCGTATTGTCACAAATTTCCGCATAATTACGACACACCACTTCTTTTATTTCTTCTTCTGCAAACGGAATATCCTCAGGAATCGTTGGTAAGACATCTACAATTATACCTTCTCTATTATTATTCTTTCTCGTTGGCACAAGAACAGCCATCCCTTCCTTTCCCAAAACAACCGCAGATTTATATAAATATATCCGCGCATTTTTTCCAAATGAAATCCAATAGAACATGCTGCCCAACGCCTTTCTTTAATAAAGCTCTTACCAATGCCATATTGCTTATCTACTCACTTACAAGGTTCTCAAACCGCTCCATTTGGGTGCAAATCCGGTCTCAGAGTTTTACACCTTTTGGTCCTATGTCAATTCCTTACACAAATATTAGGCTATAATTCATCATGTCTTTTAGCGCTTTTAAATTGCAACACCTTATTCCTTGTGCATATTTCACTAACAGACGCTATAATCCCAATAGAAGATAGAATTAAAACGCAAGTTCCTCTTTTCTTATACTCTTTAGTATACAATTCAATTGATTGTTCAACCTGTTCCATATTAATCAATATATCTTCCGATTCAATTGTATCTGTAACCAAATTTATAGCTCTACTTTCTGAACGCATTATCATAATAATTCCACAGAAAAAAAAGACCAAATGTAAAATAATTAATACAAAACCTAATATTTTTTTGCTTTCATTTTATTCCTCTCTATTCTTTTTGGTGCAAGTTTAACAAAAAGCCTTGATTTTACGGCATTTG
>CAZOJX010000111.1:0-5778 GCA_964580255.1 uncultured Lachnoclostridium sp.
ATTATGCTCTTTCTTCAAGAATCTTTGCTTCGTATGCTTTCACTTCATCTAACCATTCCAGGCCTTTTTTAATGCCCTTCTGTTCGCAGTAGTAATCCCATACAAGTGCAAATGGAGCTGCTTTAAATTCTTCCTTCCAAGCAAGTCTTGCTGTAACATCTCCTGCAGATTCGATTTCTTTCATATGTTCGTTTGGCTGAAGTAATGCTGCGAGCATTGCTTTTCTGGTATTTCTCATACCGATTACCCATGCAGCCACACGGTTGATGGAAGCATCGAAGAAGTCAGTTGCTACATAGGTATCCTGTAACTTGTTCATGCGAACCAGTTCTTCAAAGATTGCTTTTGTTTCGTCATCCATACCAACTACATGGTCTGAATCCCAACGAACTGCACGTGTTACATGAAGCAGTACGTGTTTGTCAAATGTGTATACACCGGAAAGTTTGTTGGAAACAGTTTCTGTCGGGTGATAGTGACCATTATCCAATGTCATGATGATATGGTCTTTGTTTGCACGCATTACATAGCCCATGCAGAATTCATGAGAACCTACTGTGTAGCTTTCTGCACCAATACCAAATACTTTTGATTCGATACCGTCCATAACGCCTACAACATCTTTGGTTGCTTCAAAGATTTCATCATAAGACTGTTTTAATCTCATTCTTGGAGCTAAAGTATCAACCGGTACTTCCTTATCTCCATCCGGTGTCCAGTGGTTGATCACACATGTTTTTCCTGTTTTTTCATAGAAATACTGTCCAATTCGACGGCAGCGGATTCCATGTTCTACCCAGAATTTACGCACGTCTTCGTCTGCACAGGAAAGTGTTCCTTTTTCAGTGCTTAACGGATGTGCAAAATAAGTTGGGTTAAAGTCAAGACCTAAGCCTTTTTCTACTGCCCAGTCTACCCATTTCTGGAAATGTTTCGGTTCGATTTCATTACGTTCTACAAAAGTATCGGATTCAGAGTAGTTTGCATGAACATTTACCTTTAATTCACCAGGAATATGTTTCATTGCTGCTTCAATATCTGCACGAAGCTGTTCGCCGTTGGTTGCTTTTCCAGGATAATTTCCTGTTGTCTGGATACCGCCGGATAAAGACTTGTCTTCTTTGCATTCCAGTCCTCCAACATCATCGCCCTGCCAGCAATGCATAGAGATCGGTGTAGAATCTGCGATTTCGATTGCCTTGTCCACATCGATTCCGTACTGTGCATAGAATTCTTTTGCTAATTCATAGCCTTTTTTTACATCATACATGGTTACATACCTCCATAAAAAATATAACGCTTCTTAAGCAGTCTCCTGCTTTGTTAATTCTATTATAGGAAACTTCCGAACATAAAACAAGGACGTAATTACACTAATTTTACGTCCTCATTTTCCAATCTCTATATTGTTTTGGGCTCATCTGATAGGTTTCCCTGAAAATACGATGAAAATAACTGGTATTGTCATACCCTACTCTCTCAATGATCTCTGTGATCGGCAGATTTGTATGCTCCAGCAGATTTGCCGCACACAAAATCCTCTGTTCTCTTAAAAGTTCCTTAAAAGTTCTTCCGGTACTTTTTTTCACAATCTTGCTGGCTGTGGAAAGTGCCACATTCATTTCCGTAGCCAGTTCCTCCAGTGTTGCTGTCTGATACTGTTCTTCCACATATCGGAGGATTTCCGGTGCAAAAACGTCCTGAAAAACGTCGGTTTCATATTTTGCCAGACGATCCGTATGCTCCGCAAGCTGAATGAACAAAAGCGCCATGATCATCTGATTCATTTGACTGTGATTTTTCGGACGGTTCAGCAGATTCCAGACCAGATTTTCCACCAGATTCTGAACAGGCAGAACATCAGTCACTTGATAATGAAGATAATTCTTTCCTGTGGTCTTCCGATTCAATCCCTGGAGAACAAATTCAGCAAGTTCATTTCCCCGCTCCAGCATCGGAAGTACCTGATCAAAAAACTGGGGAAGAATGATAAAGTTGATCCCGATATCTTCCTGTCCCGCTTCCTCTATTTCCTGTTCGGACAGCTGATTTAAAAACAACAGTTCCCCGGCCTTTAATTCAATCTCCGTCACCCCATCGATCCGATGAAAGGTATGTCCCTTACACATGTAAAGAACCTCGATAAAATTGTGCCGGTGCTTTGGAAATGAAATAAAACGGGTATGGGTACGGATATCAATCAAACGTCCTTTTTCCAAAAGTTTTTGACTGTCAATGGTAAATTCTTCTGTTGCAGTGTAAATCTCTTTCTGGATTCCCTTTTGTTCCTCCAGAATCCTGCGTTCTTCCTCCGTGATTGGACGAAGTCTTTCCAGCAAACATTCTTTCATTCGGCTTTCCTTTAAGTATAGCTTTGTTCTACCTTGATTACTGCATTGTAATCCTGGTTTCTTTCCCGGATCTTCTTTTGAAGTTCCTTTTTGATTTCTTCCTCATGCGGCATATCTTTAGATTCCACCACCAGATCAAACAGAAGTCTGCAATGGGCTTTTTTTCCGCGCACCATACGAAAATCATGCAGTTTCCATGCAGGATTCATCGCTTCGATGATCTTTTCTACCATTTCTCTGGCTTCTTTCAATTCTTCATCGTCTGTAATCACCGGATCAATATGAATCGTCGCTTCATACTGCAGATTCTTCTCCAGTTTTTGCTCCACACGGTCGATCACCTGATGTGCTTCCAAAATATCAATATTATAAGGCATCTCCGCATGCAGAGAAACCATTCGTCTTCCCGGGCCATAATCGTGAATCATCATGTCGTGGATATCTAGGATCTTTGGTTCACTCAAAGCAATCCTGCGGACTGCTTCCACCATCTCCGGATTCGGCACCGCTCCTAACAGCGGTTGGATCATATCCTTTACCGTCTGATAACCTGCAGCCAGGATCAATACTGCAACGACTACCCCAAGACAGCCGTCCAGATTCCAGCCGGCTATATGAAAAAGCAGCATACCGATCAGGACTGCTCCCGTAGAAATACAGTCGCTCAAAGAATCGGTTCCTGCCGCTTTCATTGCTTCAGAAGAAATTTTCTTTCCTATTTTAAAGTAGAAATGTGCCAGGAGCAATTTTCCGCCGATCGATGCCGCCAGGATCGCTACCGAAATCCATCGAAATTCAATCAATTCCGGGCGAAAAACCTTTTCTATCGAAAGCTTGAATAATTCATAGCCCATCAGAAGGATTGCAATTGCCACAAATAATCCTGACAGATACTCCATTCTTCCATGGCCGAAAGGATGTTCCTCATCAGCCGGTTTTCCTGCCATCTTAAAGCCAAACACAGTCACGATCGAAGATCCTGCATCTGCCAGATTATTAAATGCATCCGCAGTGATCGATACAGCTCCGGTCAGCAGACCGGCAATCATTTTCATCAAAAACAGAAGAATATTGCACACAATTCCTACACCGCCGCAAAAAACGCCATAGGACTGACGGGTTGCTGCATCTGTCACATTTTCCGAATTTTTTACAAACATTTTTATCAATCGATTGATCATAAAACCTTGCTCAAAAAGCTCTTTAATCGCTCATTTTTCGGATTTTCAAAGAATTCCTTCGGCTCATTTTCTTCCATGATCACGCCTTCGTCGATAAAAATCACACGATTTGCAACCTCTCTTGCAAAGCCCATTTCATGAGTAACGATCACCATGGTCAGCCCATCATTTGCCAAAGATTTCATCAGATCCAAAACTTCTCCAACCATTTCCGGGTCAAGTGCAGAAGTCGGTTCATCAAAAAGAACCACATCAGGGTTCATTGCCAGTGCACGCACGATAGCAACACGCTGTTTCTGTCCGCCGGACAATGTCGATGGATAAACATCAGCCTTGTCTTCCAGACCGATTCTGTGCAGAAGTGCCATGGCTTCTTCTCTTGCCTGGGCTACAATCTGCGCTTTTGTGGCTGTTCTTTCAGATCTTTTCAGCTTTTTCTGCTCCTGCCATCTAGTATGTACCGGGGCAAGCATGATATTCTCAATTACAGTCTTATTATTAAACAGATTAAAATGCTGGAATACCATTCCCATTTTTCGGCGGTGAATATTGATATCAACCTTCATATCTGCAATATCTACACCGTTAAAAATAATCTGTCCGTCACTTGGATCTTCCATACAGTTCAGACAGCGAAGGAAGGTACTTTTTCCGGAACCTGACGGACCAATGACGCACACAATATCGCCCTGATTGATCTTTACATTGATTCCTTTTAAAACATCTACTCCATCAAAGTTTTTTTTCAGATTAATGACGTCGATCACTTTTTCTCAGGCTCCTTTCCATCATTTTGATTCCCAGACTGATCAGCAGCACTAAAATAATATAGATCAGTGCCATGACAATATAAGGAACCATAAATTCATAACTGTTTGATCCAATGTAGCGGAATGCAACATAAAGATCGGCAGCACCTACAAAGCTCACTACAGACGTTTCTTTAACAAGTGCAATAAATTCATTTCCAAGCGTTGGTAATATATTTTTGACAGCCTGCGGAATGACGATCTTGATCATGGTTGTTCCGAAGCTCAAACCAACTGCACGGCCTGCTTCCATCTGTCCGTGGTCTACAGACAGGATACCGCTTCTCATGATTTCTGAGATATAAGCACCGCTGTTCAGACCAAATACAAGCATGGATACCTGTACGCCGCCCATTTTTACTCCCATCAGTGGAAGTAATACATAATAAAAAATCAATAACTGAACTACGATCGGTGTTCCTCTGAACAGACCCACGTAAAAACTGCAAAAACCGTTTAAAACTCTCGGCAGCAGCTTGTATTTCGGAATCACACGCACAGTTGCGATTAGTGTTCCAATCAAAATACCTAAGATCAAACCTGACACAGCGATCAAAAGGGTGTTCTGTAAACCTTCTACAACTCTTGTATACCCCTGCTGTGCAATGAAGATCTCTATAAACTTTGCTATCTTTACATCAAAGCTACCCATTTATTTTTCCTCATTTCACGAAAAGAAGTGTTGTACCGCCGGTACAACACCCTGTTCTGCTTCTTTCATGATTACTGTACGATCATTGCATTGATTGCTGTTGTGATCGCTGCTGCCGGTGCAGCATCGATGATCACGTAATCAAGGTTACCGTTTAACATATCCTGAACTGCTAAAGAACCATTGTCATATCCGATTGCTCCTACAGCATATCCATCAAATCCCCAGTCAGCATCACCTTCTGTATAGAACTGTGCTGTTGTTCCAGCCTGGAAACCAATCTTTGTGCTGTTGTCTTTTTCAGCTAAGATTGCAGCAACATCTTCTGCAGTTTTGCATTCATCAAATTCTGTGTTGTCAGATGTTACAACAATCTTCTGTGCTGCATTGTAATAAGATTCTGAGAAGTTTACTGCTTCTTTTCTGTCTTCTGTGACTGTCAGACCTGCCATTGCGATGTCACATTTGCTCTGTCCAACGGAAAGACAAACTGCATCGAAGCTCATGTTTACGATTACCAGTTCTTTTCCTAAGTAATCAGCAAGTTCTTTTGCGATTTCCATATCGATTCCGTAGTATTTGTTGCCTTCCATATATTCAAATGGAGCAAATTCTGCATTTGTTGCAACAACTAACTGATCTTTGGAAGCGTCTTCTTCTGCTGATTCTACAGCAACTGCCTCTCCGTCACCAAAGTAGTGATCACAGATTTCATCAAATTTTCCGTTTTCTTTGATTTCAGCGATAAATGCGTTTACCTGTTCTAATAATTCCGGCTGATTTTT
>CAZOJX010000112.1:0-5742 GCA_964580255.1 uncultured Lachnoclostridium sp.
AATACATTTTCCAAATATCTGCAAATATGAGCATGCAGTTCTAATCCCTGCAAGTTGAAACAGTCATCCGCAATTACTTTCAGATCCTGATATAATTTTGTTTTCAGCTTTTTATTGTTTAACTGCAACGAAAAAGGTTCTAATATTAATTCCATATACTTGGACAGTTCATATTTTTTTTCATTTTCTATCAACATCCAATGACCCTCTTTGCCTATCCACTGCATATATAACTCTTCTATTAATGAAAGTCTGCTTGCAATATTTTCCAGTACAATCACTGATATCACATTTTCCTTTAATTCAACTTCAAGTCCGAGTTCTCTTTCAATCAGTTTCAAAGTATCACCAGCCTTTCATCTGAAGATAATACCTCTGACTTTCCCTCTCCAACAATAAATTCCATCTTTGCATACTGTTTTTCCGTTACCCGAAGTACCTGTACCAAGCCTTTCTCAGGTTTATTCTTCCGAACATTTTCGATCACCGCATCAGCCAACGTAGAATTCGGAGACATTTTACAATAAACAGATTCCTGCATCATTAGAAATCCTGATTTAATCAAATACTTTCTAAATCTTGTATATTCTTTTCTTTCTGCGGTCGTTTTTACCGGCAAATCAAACATTACAAGTATTCTCATAAATCTATAACTCATCTCTTTTCCCTTTAGAACCAATAAAATTTAATCAAAGATACATCCTTATCATTCAAAGCATCGAAGATACTTTTACTATATATTTTTACTGCATTATTCACATATTCAGATCTATCGTTGATATAGACAGACTGATTTAGAATATTGACCAATTGCATCTTTTCATTTTTATCAAAGGTCTGTAATTTCATATCGTACACCAACTGATCTATCAACGGCCGAAATGGTTCCATTAAGTCGGATGCCAAATTAAATGGATTGAACATATTATCGTGAAACAAGCCAATCTGGGTAATATAACCATTTGCAGCAATTTCTCTTGTAAAGGAAGACAGTACAATGCTGTAGCCATAATTCAATGCCGCATTAATATTACAATCTGACGTTCTCGTAAAGTCTTTTCCAAACAAAGCATTAAAATATACTTTTGCCGCATGTCCTTCTCTGTTCGTTGAATCTCCATACTGCACTTCTTCTATATAGTTTTGCAGCATCTCGGCTTCTTCGCGTTTTCCCACGCGCTCCAACAGTTCCTTTTGCTTACGGATCTTTTCTGTCACAATCTCCGTCCAGACAGTCGCTTTTATATCATTACTCCAGGCAATCTGATTTCTGATCTTCGCACTGGTGTCATGTGATCCATAATAGGGGACCAACTCTGAAGAAGGGTTTCTTTTTTCATCGCAAAAAATCACTTTTATTTTGTTTTTTATTAATTCGCTCATTAAGCTCCCTGTGATCGAGACCGCCGTAGTCTCGATCACAACAGTGCTGATTTCATTTAAGAAGATTTTCGTTGTCTCCTCTTGGCGAACGATCATGTATCCCATTTGATAGTCCAGTTTTGCACTTTTAGAGACAACTACCGTACGCCAACTCATATCTTTAACAGGTCGATTTTTCTTTCGTACATACCTGTCACAGATTGGTGAATTAAAACTGCCTCGTTACATTCTGAAATCTTTTTGTTCAACACTAATGTACCTGCATGTTCACTGCCTTTCATGTCTTTTAAATTTACATTCTGTGTCGTTGAATTAATCCAATAAATAATTTGTTTGATCACAAAACACTGCTTTTCAAGACTCAACGCAGCAAATACTTCTTCTTTTCCATCCAAATTTTTAGAAATGTTCCATTTATTATTTTTATATGGACTGCTGTTAAGCTTCCATAGCAAGGTTTTGAGAAACTCCTGATTCTTTTCTTTGGTAATAATTGCATTACCATCTCGATCTAATTCCTCATAATCGGATTTATCGATCGCCTTAAAGATTTTTCTTAAATACTCCTCATCAGTTCTCGATAAATATAATGGTTCCGCATTATTCAGGTAAATACTATTTCCACTTTTTCCTCCCAAATAATAGCAAAAACCGTCTATCTGAATTTTCGATTTTTGTGGGATGAATGAAATACATACCTTTAAGTCCGTAATCTCTTTTCCTTTATATTCCTCCTTCAGAGTCTCTGTTAAGTATTCAATAATCTTATCTTTCGGCAGTGTATTTCCTGTGCCCAAATAAACAGGTAATGCTTCCAAACTTCTGATTGTTTTTCCTTTCACCTTATATTCTGCCAACGTATATCCGGAATTTGCAATTGATGTTATACCACCATATTTTGTAACATCTGTGGCTTTCTTGTCACTGCTTTTAACCGGTAAATACGCTGATGGGTTCCCCTTTGCTTTCTCTTTATTCCAAATCGTTACCTTGTTATACAAAGAACCATGATTTTCTTCCGTCTTTTTGCTGATTGTTACTGTATTTCGCCGCATAACACGCAGCACATGGTTCTTAGAAAATCCATGATCAGCAATCCATGCCGTTTCTCCGTTTCTGCTTACATTGTAATCAAAAATCTTGTCCATATGATACTTGTAGAACTCATTCCCTGAATTTTTTTCTGCAGCTTTTATAAAATTAATCGGATTACTGGTAAATTTTGTATCGTAGACATTTCCCGCAACAATATTTAGATAGGCATCTTTTGCATGATGTGTATCATTCAGTTCTCTTACTTTAGATATCTCAAGTTTCTTTCTAAAATCACTTACGACACCAGCTTTCACAAATATAATTCTTGTATTTGGAAATGCCTGCTGCAATACTTGTGTAATCGCCTTTGTCCCTTGTCGGGTTTCTACCAATTGTCGATTAATGAATACAGCTTTTTCTTCATCTGAAAACGGTTCCGTTCTTATTAATCTCTGATATTTCTCTTTTGTAATAAACCCTTTTTCACACAATATTTTCCAGAATGCAGACTGATCCCTTTGAATTTCTTTTTCTAATGGGAAATTATCACTCTTATGACTATTAATCTGTTTTTTTACCAATACTAAATTATTTTCGATGCTATCATCTTTGATAAAATGTCTCGGATAAATATGATCAATATCATACAGATTATTATTCATAAGGTCTCTCAATTCTATCGTTTCACCGCTATACATGCATCTACCTTGCTGTAAATAATATAAGTATAACTTTTTAATTCTAAAATCAGCTTCATTCTTTCCGTTAATTTCTTTAATTTTAATTTCAGCCCAGGATTTTTCTTCGCGTTTTAAGGCATTATAAAGATCCAGCAATTTTTTCTTTCTGGAATCTTTACGATCATTCTTTTGACCTTCTTCTCTTGGCATTTCAACAAAAATTTTATCCGGTTCTTTTCCTGTCAGTTCGCAGACCTCTCTTAACATTTTTATCGTTTGCCAGACCATACGTTTTACCGGTGCAGATAGATATTTCCCCTCCAAGTCTTCAATCGTCCAATCACAAAGTGGTTTTTCAGCATTCTTGATCATTGCATTCAGATTTTTCTTAAAGCTATATTTTTCTGACAATAATTCCATCAAATTATGATTTGTTTCCCATAATGCCTGTATTAAAGAGCATTCGCCACACTCACAGTTTCCCGGAAGTTCCAAAAAGCTCTTGGATAATTTTCCCCAACCGTTAAATTTGAACCCTGCAATTCGTTTAATCTGATCTTTTGACAAACAATCACCATAGTTTTTTTCTATTCTTTCTTTTAAAAATTTCTTGTCATTTCCATACACGGTTCCCCAAAATATAATTTGTTCGACCATTTTCTGATTCTCATCTGTGAATAATTCATCACCTAAAATGCCTCGGAATTTCCCTGCAGAGGATAAGTAAGCATTGAATCCAGAATCAATCCCACTAAGCACCACATCTTCTTTTGAGACGATGACAGCATTATTATATAAATAATTTTTCAATGCATTTAATGTAACTTTCTTTCCTCTTTTGAAAAGATCTTCATAAATTTTCTGTTTAATAGGTACTTCGGGTTTCTCACCATTAATCTTTAAATTATTCAATTCATTTAAGACCATATATTTTTCATACAAAAGCGACTGTTTTGGAAGCGTACGTTCCTCCATCAAGTAAGTACAGTGTCCTACCATCCTGCCTATAAATTCCTCAGATGCACTCTGGACATCTATCTTTTGTTCGAAGTTCCACGGATATATTCGTCCTTTTTCTTCTCCGGGTCTTCTTCTTGCCCAAACATTTTTTCCTTTTTCTCCAAGCGGTCCTACATAATATGGTATATGAAATGAAAATAATTGCAGAATTTTTTCAGATACACTAAGACCCGTTTCATCCTCTTTCTGCAAAAATGGAAGATAATGTTCTGCATTTTTAAGGATTGCTTTCATCTCCGCAGCGTGTAGCTGGTTCGGAATTACACCATTCGATGCAGTAAGCTGCTTTGGCATAAATGTTTCATTTTCTATTTTCTCCAAAATAGTCCTTACATCTTTATCATCTTCCGGAAAATCCTTTAATGCCTTTTTTACGCTCTTATAAAATTCTTCCTGTGATCTGCCTTTTCCGCCATTACGTCTCTCTTTCTTTCCATGTGCATTGACACTGCCCACATACGCACTATAATTTCCATCCTTCATTACTCTGAACATTTCATCATAGGATTCTGCATCATATTTTTTCATTACATATTGCAGCATATCCAAGTCTCTCTTATGTTCTTCATACATCGCCACTCTGGCTTCTGACAGATATTGATGTCCTTTTATAATTGATGAAAGCATACCTATGTCATGCAGTTCTTTTATCACTTCTATCAGTTCAAAATAATCGTCCCCTAAAAGTTCTAATGCCTCTGCTTCTTTTTCTTCATAATTGCTGTCTCTAAAGTTCAAGCTAAACTTTTTATTTTCTTCATCAATTACCTCTTTTCCATATATATTAACAAGAACGCCTGTCATGCCGCAAACTAACTTTAATATTTCATACGCCTGCTTTTCCTTTTTTGTCACACCAAGATGCTTACACACTTTTTCCAAATGAATACTTCTGGATTCTCCCTGCTCACTAATAATATCCAACATTTTCTCAATATCTATTTTTGTCGGAAATTCTATTGAGTACATTTCAGCAATTTCTGCTAACTGTTGATAAACTTCCTCAGCATTAGATGTCACTTTTTGTGTATCAAGTGCATCGTTAAGGAAGTGTCCTCTATGCTTAAACATATTTGAAATCGCAAGGTAAACCAGTCTCACATCGTACTGATCCTTTGTAGGATGCAGCAGCTCATTTCTTAAATGAAATATTGTAGGATACTCTTTAAAATAGTCTTTATCTGTATATCCAGCATCCGCAAACAACGCATATGGCTGTTGATTGTCACGATCTTCTATATGATATTTTGATTCGTCAAGTCTTGAAAAAAATCCGGCATCTACTTTATTGATTTCATCTGAAAATAATTCTCTCAAAATCCCCTGTCTGGCAGTTTCTCTTTGTCGTCGTCTTCTTGATATACGATTGGTTCTTCGCTCAGCTGCTGTACTCGCCGTTTCAAATAATCTGGAAGTCCAGAAATCTTTTCCTTTAACTCTGTATAAATTATAATTGTCATCGGTAACTGCTAATCCTACCGAATTTGTACCCATATCAATTCCCACATACATCTTCTTATCCATAGTTTTATTCTTTCCCTCCCACTTTTCTATTGCACTTATCAATGAATCCGTGTTATAATACAAATACTTACAAGGTGAGTGCAAATAAGGTTTTAACCGA
>CAZOJX010000113.1:0-5700 GCA_964580255.1 uncultured Lachnoclostridium sp.
GCCATACGGACACGTTTCCGCTGGCAAATATTCATGAGCATCAGGTTCGGTTTATGGAGGATTTCGAGAAACAGGAAGGGCTGTCTTTTTTGATCATTCATTATACAGCCAGGGATCTTTTGTATTACCTGAATTTTGAGCAGATGAAAAAATTTTGGGATCGTGCAAAAGAAGGCGGAAGAAAAAGCTTTCGTCTGGAAGAACTGGATCAGGACTATATCCTGTCTCCTTCTCATGGCTTTTTCGTGCCTTATCTGGACGGAATCAATGTGGAATTAGAAAAAAGAGAAATGAAATCACAGAAATAAAAAAGAGTTCTAAATTTTCCCTCTGGAGGTATACACTGTAATAAGTGTACAGCCAGGGGGATTTTTTATGACTGCGGAAGAGCGTATGGCTTATTTTCAGGGAGAAAAAAGAAGAGATGCTGCACTTTGGGAACAAAAACAGGAGAAAAACATGGCTCTTTTCTTTTTGAAACTTCGTTTTATGATTGCATTGATCTTATTTATCCTGTTTTTATCGTTAGATTATACCGGATATCAGATTCATGGAATCGGAAGTCGGGAAATCATTCAGGAAGTGGAGAAGGATTTTGATTTAATAAAAACTTCATTTGCCTACAACATATGATTCTGCTATAATGAGTCTGTATGTTTGGAGGACAATGATTTGATTAAGACAATAAAAGATATTTGGTATGCAGTTACCAGTCCTGAGAAATATCGGGATTTTATGAATTACAAAAAGAGAAGTCTTTTTCTCTATGTATTTGTACTGGTCTTTGCCGCCGGCATTGTGACCATCGGCCTTCCGGCAGCTTCGTTTATGGCAGACGGAGGCTATGAAAAGCTTCTTGAGGAGGAAATTCCGGATTTTACTGCAAGCTCCGAGAAAGGCTTCTGGATTGAAGAACCGATAGAAATTGATGTTTATAATTTTTTGATCAAGGCGGATTCAGATGTGGTCAGAGAAGATATTACGGATTTGAACGGTCAGTTTGGATCTTATGAATATGTGATCGTCGTTGATCAGGAACAAATTTATGTAAAGGCTCCGGGAATGCAGGAGATTGCAGCCCGTTTTGATGAGATGCCGGGATTTTCTTTCAGTAAAGAAGACATCCTGTCCTATACACCGATGCTTTATGCTCTTTCTGCATGGGTGCTTTTCCTGGCACTTTTGATCGATTATGGATACTATTTTGTGGTTGCAGCAGTGGTTTCCTGGTTGGCAGGCGTGATCGCTTCCTTTATGAGGGTGCGGCTGGGCAACGGAAAACTGTTTAAGATGGCGATCTATGCAGGAACTTTATCCTATATCCTTCTGTTTTTGCAGACGGTTACGGGTATATCCGTTCCGAATTTCACCCTCTTTAGTTATATCATTTCCTTGGGCTATATGTATTTTGCCATCAAGGAATATAAAGAAAACGGAATTGAAGAATTACCGCCGGAGAACTTTGGCGGCAGGGAGGACAACAGATAAATGAGAAAGCTTGCGTTATCGGACGAAATACTGCTTACGGTAGAAAAACCGGCACGTTATATCGGAAATGAGGTCAACAGCGTTGTAAAAGACAAAAAAGACATTGCAGTACGCTTTGCTATGTGTTTTCCGGACGTTTATGAGATCGGAATGTCCCATCTGGGAATCCAGATCTTATATGATATGTTTAATCAAAGAGAAGATATCTGGTGTGAGAGAGTGTACTCTCCATGGACAGATTTAGATCAGATTATGCGGGAAAAGAACATTCCGCTCTTTGCACTGGAAAGCCAGGATCCAATTAAGGACTTTGATTTCCTGGGAATTACGATCCAGTATGAAATGTGCTACACAAATATTCTGCAGGTGCTGGAATTGTCACAGATTCCACTGCTGGCAGAAGAACGAACAGAAGAACACCCATTTGTCATCGGCGGAGGTCCATGTACCTATAATCCGGAGCCGTTGGCAGATTTCTTTGACCTGTTCTACATGGGAGAAGGAGAAACGATTTATTTCCATCTGTTAGATGCTTATAAAGAATGGAAGGCAGCCGGAGGCTCAAGAAAAGAATTTTTACGCATAGCAAGCCATATTCCGGGAATCTATGTTCCTTCGTTATACGAAGTTTCTTATAACGAAGATGGAACCATTTTGGAAATGAAGCCGAAATACGAGGACGTTCCGGCGAAGGTAGATAAACAGATCGTTATGGACATGTCCCATGCACCGTATCCGGAAAAACCTGTGGTTCCGTTTATCAAGGCAACCCAGGATCGTGTGGTGTTAGAGATTATGCGCGGCTGCATCAGAGGCTGCCGTTTCTGTCAGGCAGGAATGCTTTATCGTCCGACCCGTCAGAAAGATGTAGAGATTTTAAAAGAATATGCTTATAAAATGCTGAAAAATACGGGACATGAGGAAATTTCCTTAAGTTCTTTAAGTTCCAGCGATTACCAGGATTTAGAGGAACTGGTAACCTTCCTGATCGATGAATTTAAAGGAAAAGGCATCAATATTTCACTGCCGTCCTTACGAATCGATGCGTTCTCTTTGGACGTTATGAGCAAGGTGCAGGATATCCGAAAGAGCTCCTTAACCTTTGCACCGGAAGCGGGCTCCCAAAGAATGCGAAATGTGATCAACAAGGGATTGACAGAGGAAGACATTCTGCGTGGTGCCGGACTTGCCTTTGAGGGCGGCTGGAATAAAGTAAAACTTTACTTTATGCTGGGTCTTCCGACAGAAACAGAGGAAGATATGAAAGGAATCGCTCATTTGGCTGAAAAGATTGCCAAACGATACTATGAGATTCCAAAGGAACAGCGAAACGGAAAATGTCAGATCACCATCAGCACCTCTTTCTTTGTTCCGAAGCCATTTACCCCGTTCCAGTGGGCGCCGATGGATACAATGGACGATTTCCTCGGCAAGGCACGCATTGTGAATACAGAGGTAAAAGAACAGCTAAACAGAAAGAGCTTAAAATACAACTGGCATCAGGCGGATGTTACGATCCTGGAAGGATTGTTGGCAAGAGGCGACCGAAAAGTATCAAAAGCAATCCTGGCAGCATACAAAAAAGGCTGTATCTATGATGCTTGGGGTGAGCAGTTCCATTATGACCGATGGCTGGAGGCCTTTGAGGAGACCGGAATCGACCTTGCTTTCTATACGACAAGAGCAAGAGCGCTGGATGAAGTTTTCCCATGGGATTTCATTGATATCGGCGTGACAAAGAAATTTTTAGAGAGAGAATGGAAGCGTGCGTCGGAAGGTACGGTCACACCGAACTGTCGTATGCAGTGTTCCGGCTGCGGGGCAATGAGATACGAAGGAGGTGTCTGCTATGAACATTAGAATGAAATTTCAAAAGCATGGCTGTATGAAATTTATCGGTCATCTGGATATTATGAGATATTTTCAAAAGGCAATCCGCCGTGCAGAGATTGATATTGCTTATTCCGAGGGCTTCAGTCCTCATATGATCATGTCTTTTGCGGCTCCTTTGGGAGTAGGACTTACCTCAGAAGGAGAATATGTAGACCTGCAGGTACATTCCTGTGAAAGCTCGAAAGCCGCTGTGGATGCTTTAAACAGCGTGATGGTAGAGGGCATGAAGGTGGTATCCTTTAAGGTGCTTCCGGAAAATGTTAAAAATGCCATGGCAAGTGTGGCAGCAGCAGATTATTTTGTGAAATTCAGGGAAGGCTATGCGCCGGAAAACTGGGAAGCAGCCTTTGAGAAATTTTTACAGAAGGAAGAAATGCTCATCGTAAAGAAAACCAAGCGTTCAGAGGCAGAAGTGGATTTAAAACCGATGCTTTATCAGGCAGAGATCCGGGACGGAGGCATTTTCCTGAAGGTAGCCTGCGGAAGTGTCAATAATTTAAAACCGGAACTTGTGATGGAAGCCTTTGCAAAAGATGCACAGATCACTCTTGCACCGTTTGCTTTGGAGGTGTGCCGACTGGAGGTTTATGCGGATCTTGGCGACGAAACAGAGAGAAAATTAGTACCATTAGAGGAATTAGGTGAGGACATTGAGCCATAAATTGATCATTACAAAAATACCGTATGTCAGCAGATATGCGACAGACGATCAGACAAAAACATTATCGGTTCTGATGAATCATAAAGACTGTATGGAAATTTCCTGTGATATTGAGGAAGAACGTTCTCTGATCGGAAATATTTACGTTGGAAAAGTAAAAAATATTGTTAAAAACATTGACGCGGCCTTTGTGGAGATCAAAAAAGGCGTTCTTTGTTTCCTTCCGCTGACAGAAGCAGAAGATGCGATCTTTACCTGCGGGAAAAGCCAAAAAAAGCTGGCAGTTGGTGACGAGCTTCTGGTTCAGGTATTAAAAGACGGCGTAAAAACAAAAGCTCCGGTGGTTTCTACGAACCTGAATTTTACCGGACGATATTTTGTGCTGACTACAAAGCGAAAAAATGAGATCGGTATTTCAAATAAACTGGGGGAAGCAGAAAGAAAACGTCTGCTGGAATATGCTCAGAAGAAGGAAAACGATTCATTCGGTATGATCCTTCGCACCAATGCAAAAAATGCATCGGAAGAAGAACTGGATGCGGAATATGCATATCTTACGGAAGTATTTGAAAAAGTTGTGCATCATGGAATCTATAAGACCGTCTTTTCCCTGCTGATGCAGGACGAGGCACCTTATATCAAACAGCTTCGCAATATCCGTCAGGACGAGCTGGAGGAGATCGTGACAGACAGTCAGGAAATCTTCGACCAGGCCTATGCTTTCTTAAAAGAACATCAGCCGGGAGATCTTGGAAAGCTTCGTCTTTATGATGATCCTTCCTACTCTTTATGGAATCTTTACGGAATCGAGACACTGCTTGATGATGCTACAAGAACCCGTGTATGGCTTAAATCCGGAGGTTATCTGGTGATCGAGCCGACAGAGGCTTTGACGGTGATTGACGTTAATACAGGAAAATATGAAGGTAATAAAAACGCAGATGCTACATTTTTGAAAATCAATATGGAAGCAGCAGCGGAAGCAGCAAGACAGCTTCGACTGAGAAATATTTCCGGTATTATCATCATCGACTTTATCGATATGAAGACAGAAGCAGATAAGTTAGAGGTTTTGTCAGCTCTAAATCATGCGCTGAAAAAAGATCCGGTCAAGGCGGCACTGGTCGACATGACCAAGCTGAATCTTGCTGAGATAACCCGTAAAAAAGTGAAAAAGAGCTTAAGGGAGCAGTTGGGTATTTATGATTACCATAGAAATTAGAAAATCCAAAAGTGGCTATACCGGATTTTCCAGCAAAGGACATGCCGGATATGCAGAAGAAGGGTACGACATTATCTGTGCGGCAGTTTCCGCATTGACAGTCAATACCATCAATTCCATTGAAAAGCTGACGGACGATGCATTTCAGGCGGAAGCGGCAGACGGAATGGTACGCTGGAAATTTACAGAACTGCCGATTTCCAGGGAAGCAGAGCTGCTCATGGACAGCCTGTGTCTGGGGCTGGAAGACATTCAGGAAACCTATGGAAAAAAATATATAAAAATTGTAAAAAAGGCTTGACTTTGAAAAGGATAGCTGATATTATACAAAAGATGCCGCATAATGAGGTTTAAGAGTCATGCAGATGACCACCGAAGTTAGCGAGTAAATATTATAGGAGGTGCCATATGTACGCAATTATTGCAACAGGTGGTA
>CAZOJX010000114.1:0-5503 GCA_964580255.1 uncultured Lachnoclostridium sp.
TTTTCCGCGGCGTTCCTTCATAAAATCATATTCTTCTACAAATGCTTCCAGTCGCTTCTCTAAGTATACACTAATCTCCCTTACATGTTCAACAATTTTGTCTTTTTCAAAAATATCCAGCACCTTTGACACTGCTGCGCAGACAAAAGGATTGCCTCCGTAGGTGGTTCCATGGTCTCCCGGTGCCAGTGTTTTCAAAGCTGCCTTCTCATTCAACACAAAAGCTCCCACCGGAACACCGCAGCCCAATGCTTTGGCACAGGTCATGATATCCGGCTGTACCCCGTATTCCTGCCATGCAAACAGGTAACCGCTTCTTCCCATACCGCACTGGATCTCGTCCAGGATCAGAAGAAGATCATTTTCATCACAGACAGCACGTACCCCTTTTAAAAATTCCTCTGATGCAGGGTAAATGCCGCCCTCACCCTGGATCGTTTCCAGGACAATGGCACAAGTCTTTTCGTTGACCAGAGCCTTCACGCTGTCAAGATCATTAAAGTCTGCAAAGCGCACATGACCGATCATCGGTTTAAAGGCTTCCTGATATTTTGGATTTCCCGTAATAGACAACGCTCCCATACTTCTTCCGTGGAAGGAATGGTTCATGGCAATGATCTCATGATCATTCTGTCCGTCTTTTAACCAGGCATATTTTCTCGCTGCTTTAATTGCGCCCTCAATAGCTTCGGTGCCGCTGTTAGTAAAAAACACTCTGCTCATGCCAGTGGCTTTTACTACTTTTTCCGCCGCCTCAGCCATAGGCTTGGAATAATACAGATTGGAAATATGGGTCAGGCGGTCAATCTGATCCTTTAAAGCCTGCTTATATTCTTCATTTCCATAACCCAACGACTGTACACCGATCCCGGAAGCAAAATCAAGATACTGTTTTCCTTCCGTATCATAGAGATAGACTCCTTCCCCTTTTTCAAACACGACCGGAAAACGGTTATAGGTATGGAGCACTGCATTCTCCGCATTCTCTATCACCTGTTTATTCATGCTGACACCTGCTTTCTTCATCACCGATAATGGCTGTTCCGATTCCTTGGTTGGTAAAGATCTCCAAAAGGAGGAAATGAGGGATTCTTCCGTCCAGGATATGAACTCTGGAAACCCCGTTTTCCACTGCATCAATGCAGTTTCCGATCTTCGGCAGCATACCGCCGCCAATGTAGCCGCTTCCCATCAGTTCTTTCGCTTCAGACACAGTCAGGGAGGAAATCAGAGTGCTCGGATCGTCCTTGTCACGATAAACCCCTTCGATATCCGTCAAAAAGGCAAGCTTTTCTGCGCCCACCGCTTTAGCGATGGCACATGCCGCATCGTCTGCATTGATATTGTAGGTGTTAAATTCCTCGTCCATACCGATCGGACATACGATCGGCAGGAAATCTTTTTCAATGAGATCCAGAAGGATTTCCGGATTTACCTCAGTGATTTCTCCTACAAAGCCGATGTCTTCCCCATCTGCATAACGTTTCTTTACTTTCAAAAGTCCGCCGTCCTTGCCGCTGATGCCGGCACCCTTTACGCCCAGCTCCTGTACATGGCTTACCAGTTCTTTATTAACTTTATTTAAGACCATTTCTGCCAGTTCCATGGTCTCGGCATCGGTCACACGAAGTCCGTTGACAAACTGAGGCTTCATGCCGACCTTCTGTACCCAGCGGCTGATCTCTTTTCCTCCTCCATGCACAATGATCGGTTTAAAACCTACCAGCTTCAAAAGCACTACATCTGCAATGACTTTTTTCTTTAATTCTTCGTCTGCCATGGCACTTCCGCCATATTTTACAACGATAATCTTGCGGTTAAACCGCTGAATATAAGGCAGTGCCTCAATCAGCACATTCGCTTTTTCCAGATATTTGTTCATTCTTTCTTCCATGCCGGCTTCTCCTCACTCTCGTTCTTTATGATCTGTAGTCTGCATTGATCTTCACATAATCATAAGTCAGATCACAGCCCCAGGCTGTAGCTGATGCATTTCCCATCTTCATGTCTGCAATGGCTGTCACTGCTTCCTCAGATAAAATCTTTGTCGCTTCTTCTTCGGAATAGCCGGTAGACACGCCGTTTTCGATGATCTTCAGTTTTCCGGCTGCACTCTCAAAATAGAGATCTACCTTTTCCGGATCAAAAGAAACACCGGAATAGCCCAAAGCACAAAGGATTCTTCCCCAGTTGGCATCATGTCCGTAAATAGCTGCTTTCGTTAAAGAGGAAGTCACAACAGATTTACTTAAAGTCACTGCATCTTCTTTTGTCGCAGCACCGATTACCTTCACTTCAAAAAGTGCTGTTGCGCCCTCTCCGTCTCCGGCAATCTTCTTCGCCAAAAATGTATTGACCATATTCAGGGCTTCACAAAATGTCTGATAATCTTCATTTTCTTCCGTGATCTGAGCATTTCCCGCCATACCGTTGGCAAGAAGTAATACTGTATCGTTGGTTGAAGTGTCTCCGTCCACAGAAACCATGTTATAGGTATCCTTCACATTGTCCTGAAGTGCTTTCAGGAGCAGTTCCTTAGAGATATCCACATCAGTGGTTACAAATCCAAGCATCGTGCACATATTTGGGTGAATCATACCGGATCCTTTGCACATACCGCCCATAACTGCTTTTTTACCGCCCACTTCAAATTCTACTGCGATTTCTTTGTTGACCGTATCCGTCGTCATGATGGCTTTGGAAGCTAGAGTGCCATGCTCTAAGGAATCTCCTTTCGCTTTGGCAAGCAGATCTACACCGTTTAAGATCTTATCCATCGGCAGCTGCATGCCGATGACACCTGTCGATGCCACCAAAACTGCGTCTTCCGGAATATTCAGTGCTTTTGCCGCCGCTTTTGCCGTATCAAGGCAGTAACCGAAACCTTCTGCTCCCGTACAGGCATTTGCCACTCCTGCATTGATGACCACCGCCTGGGCAAACGGAGATTCATGCACTACCTGATAGTCCCATTTTACCGGCGCTGCCTTCACCACATTGGTCGTAAAGGTACCGGCCGCCTTACAAGGTGTTTCGCTGTATACCAATGCCATATCCATTCTGTTCTGATATTTGATCCCGGCCTCAACACCGGCTGCCCAAAATCCTTTCGCTGCGGTCACACCGCCCTGAATCTGTTTCATACTTCAAACCTCCTACTGGATAAATGCAGTTATATTTTTTTCATTTAATGTAAAATCATAATAATTGAGATCTTCCCGTTTCGTCCAGCCGATCTCCTTCCAAAAAGCATTTCCCACATCATTCTGGGTAAATGCAATGAGGCTGACCTTATTCACCTCTAATTCCTTCAGTTTTTCCATACAATGAATGACCATGGTCTTTCCGATCCCATGACGGCGGTATTCTTTCTGCACGCAGACATGGTAGAGACAGCCCCTTCTTCCGTCAGAACCGCAGAGGATCGCACCGACGATCTTTTCTCCGTCTTCTGCAACTACGCTCAGTCCCGGATTCCATTTCAAAAAGCGCTCCACACCTTCTCTGGAATCGTCCACACTTCTGATTCCAAAGCCCTGAATGGTCTTCCAAAGGGCAAAAACCTGATCATAATCTTCCGGTTTCATTTCTCGAATCTTCATTTTCAGTCTCCTATGGGAACATCGGAACCAGTTCCAGTCCCTCGTTTTCCGGATATCCAAACATCAGATTCATATTCTGTACCGCCTGACCTGCTGCGCCCTTGACCAGGTTGTCCATGGCGCCCATCATGATCACACGATTGGTACGAGGATCAATCTTGAAGTTCACGTCTACATAGTTGCTTCCCTCTACCCATTTGGTCTGCGGGCATACGTCCTTATCCAGTACCCGGACAAATTTTTCTGATGCATAGCACTGATCATAGATCGCTTTTACTTCTTCATAGGTAACTTCTTTTTTCAAAGATGCATAGGCTGTGATCAAAATTCCCCGGTTCATTGGAACCAGATGGGGCGTAAAGTTTAAAACCACAGATTCACCGGAAGCGTAGGAAAGCTGTTCCTCGATTTCCGGCGTATGGCGATGACCTGCAACCCCATAAGCTTTGATATTTTCGTTAACCTCACAGTAAAGATTATCGATCTTTGCACCCCTTCCTGCACCGGAAGTCCCTGATTTTGCATCAATGATCACCGTATTCATATCGATCAGACCGGCTTTTGCCAGCGGATAGATTGACAGAGTAGAGCAGGTTGGATAACAGCCAGGATTTGCGATCAGTCTTGCTTTTTTGATATCTTCCCGGTTGATCTCACAAAGCCCGTAAACAGCTTCATCGATCAGCTGCGGTGCTTTATGCTCGATTCCGTACCACTGTTCGTAAACAGAAACATCCTTGATTCTGAAATCTGCACTCAGGTCAATAACCTTTACCTTATTTAAAATTGTTTCATTGAGCAGTGAAGCACATAGTCCCTGAGGAGTTGCCGTAAAGATCACATCAACTTCCTCCGCCAAAGCTTCCATATTATCGTCCATGCATTTTGCATCTACGATCTGAAAAAAATTCTGATAAACATCTGCATATTTTTTATCAACATAGCTTCTGGAGCCATACCAGCAGATTTTTGCTTCTTTATGATTCAGCAGGAGTCTTACCAGCTCGCCTCCCGCATAACCGGTTGCTCCAATAATCCCAACTTTGACCATTTTCATTCTCCTCTCAAAGGTGCTTTTTCCTAATATAAAGTATTCTTTTTCTATATTATACTTTTTTTGGATTCTGTCAACCTTTTTTCTCTATGTTTTTGCATATTTATTCATCATTTGTGCATATTATTCGCAGTTTTTTGAATATTTTTATGTTTTATGTATAATTTTACACTTGCATTTCCTTATTGATTGATGTATAGTAATGTACAGTTAATGAAGAAACGCCTGCGGGCAAACCACTTATGAATATAGATAAAGGAGAATGAATTTATGAAAGAAAAAGTTGTATTGGCATATTCCGGCGGTCTGGACACCACAGCCATCATTCCATGGTTAAAAGAACAGTTTGACTACGAAGTCATCTGCTGCTGCATCGACTGCGGACAGGAAAGCGAACTGGAGGGACTGGAAGAAAGAGCAAAATTATCCGGCGCTTCCAAATTATATATTGAAGACGTTGTAGACGAATTCTGCGAAGATTTTATCATGCCTTGCGTACAGGCAGGTGCTGTTTACGAAAACAAATATTTACTGGGAACTTCTATGGCTCGTCCGGTCATTGCGAAACGTCTCGTTGAGATTGCAAGAAAAGAAGGTGCCGTTGCTATCTGTCATGGTGCTACCGGCAAAGGAAATGACCAGATCCGTTTTGAACTTGGTATCAAAGCACTGGCTCCGGACATCAAAGTGATCGCTCCATGGCGTATGACAGATGTATGGACCATGCAGTCCCGTGAAGATGAGATCGAATACTGCAAAGCCCACGGCATTGATCTTCCGTTCGGTACAGATAGCAGCTACAGCCGTGACCGTAACTTATGGCACATCAGCCACGAAGGTCTGGAAC
>CAZOJX010000115.1:0-5429 GCA_964580255.1 uncultured Lachnoclostridium sp.
CGCTCGCTGACATAATTTTCGGCATTTTGCCGATTGTGTGCGATCTCCTCAGGAGTTACCTGACGGGTAACCTTGCCCGGAGAGCCTAAAACCAGAGAATTATCCGGAATTACTTTATTCTGCGGAACGAGAGTGCCGGCACCGATGATACAGTTTTTTCCGATCTCTGCTCCATTTAACAGGATAGCACCCATGCCGATCAATGTATTGTCGTCAATGGAACAGCCGTGAACGATGGCGCCATGACCGATGGTTACATGAGAACCGATGGATACCGGGTGATCTTTGTCTACATGGATCACTGCATTGTCCTGGATGTTAGAGCTGTGTCCGATGGTGATCGGTGCTTCGACACTTCGAAGCACCGCATGATACCAGATGCTGCAGTCTTTTTCAATGGTAACGTTGCCGAGGACAACAGCCCCTTTGGCAACAAAAACGGAAGGATCGATTTTTGGCTGAAACATTTAAAACCTCCTGATCATGCAAATAATTCACGAATCATTTCTGCATGATATTCTACTTTTTTCACATGGTTCACTTCGATCTCGTATAGGGCATGAGCGGCGATATGCTCTGCAGCCTGTTCCAGATCTCGGATTCCTGTTGTATTTTCAAATTTCTGAATAATGGCATCTAAGGCTTCATCTGTGACGATACATTCCTCCGGGCGGAGACTCATACGTTTTAACACTTTTGGAAGAGCAAATTTTGTAAAAATGATCTTCTTTTCTTCCGGTGTATAATCCGGAATATCAATGACTGCAAAACGGGACATGAGGGGTGCGCTGATCTTGTCTTTATCGTTGGCAGTGGCGATCGGATAAACGCCGACAGTCGGAATCATACATTCCATATAGTTGTCTGTGAAGCCAAGGTTATCCAAAAGGGTCAAAAGAACATCGGCAGGATTTCCGTTTCCTTTGCCATTGGAAGCCTTGTCCAGCTCATTGATGATAAATACAAGGTTGGATTCTCCGGCCATGGAAAATGCTTCCATGATGATTCCCGGCTTTGCGTTGGAATAGATACGGGAACTTCCGGTCAGCTGTTCCGGATCATTGATCGAACTCATATCCAGAGTGGTCCACGGCAGTTTCAAAATCCTTGCGACTGCATAGGCAATCTGGGATTTTCCTGTTCCGGCAGGTCCGGCAAGCAGGATTCCGTAGGCCGGCAGGGTATGAGTACGATTAATCTGTATGATCGTTTCCATGATTCGCTGCTTCACTTTTTCCATGCCGTAAAGCTCCTCGTCTAAAATGCGGCGGGCTTTTTCCGGATCAATGGATTCGAAATAGTTGGTCTTCCACTGGATATTCATCATAATGGAGAGAGCACGCTGAGCGTGACGGCGTTCCTCCTGCGTCACTTCATGAGAGCGTGCAACTGCCAGGTTTCTGCGAGCCCAAAGCCGAATATTGTCCGGCAGAGTCTTTCCGGCACAATTCATAAAATCGGTGATGCTCTGCAGGCTGGTAAGCTTCATATCGTCTCCGGTCTCATCATCGTCTTCATTTTCATCTAAGGATTCCGGTGCAGGGCTTGCAAGCAGCCGCTCAATCATAAACTGCAGGAAACCGTTCTCAGCAGAAAGCTTTGTTCCCTGCCCTTTGCCAATTTCACTGATTTTATAGACTGCATAGCCATTTTCGGTATTTTCTCCGGAAAGGCGTACATTGATGTGGTTTTCTCCCAGCCATTTATGTAGGCTGACAAAACGGGAATCGATCTTTAAAAGGTCGGCACAGCGGGTGCCGTTTTCTGTTTCAAACTCAAAAGTAGTGCGTTTTACCGGATTGGTGAAAACGCCGATGGAATGGTGATCCCAGGCATGGGAACTGTTATCGATCAAAAGGATCGGGTGCTCCGGTGTCGGATCGGATACATTGGAACGAAAGATCGTATAAGTACAAAGGGAAGGATTTTTTTCTTCCGGTGTATTGCTGAAATCGAATACTGGCATCTGTGATTACTCCTTTGTTGAAAAATTACAGATATCATAGCATATTTGGAGGAAAAGTGAAAGGTGTACGATTTTGTACACCTTTCATGATTGGCAATATTCTAAATTACTTGAAATCTTCGGAATAATTTTTTGAAATCGAAACAAATTGAGCAAAGCCGGTTGGTGTGGAAGCAACAACCGGTGTTTTTGTGCGGAAATTTAAAGGATTTCCATCAAAATCAGACAAAGGATAGCCTACCTCTGCCAGAAGTACAGCGGCAGCAGCATAGTCCCAGGTGCAAAGCCGCGGAGAAGCATAGGCGGCAGCCCGGTTGGCAGCAACGTAGCAGAGACTTAAGGCTGCAGAGCCCAATTCCCGAAGGTCCATTGTAAGATAGGAGATTTCCTTGGCAAGGGAAAAGGCACTGTCCCGAAGCTCCAGATTATAAGGTGTGGTGCCGAAAATCACAACGCCGGCAGACAGCGGCCGATCCTGCGGTGTCAGCGGCTGATCATTTAAAAAGGCTCCTTTTCCTTTTTCTGCCCAGAACATTTCCCTGCGAAACGGATTGTACACGATGCCGTGGGTCAGTTCTCCATGGCAGGCGAGGGCAACGCTGATAGCACTGTATTGGAAATTGCAGATAAAATTTGTCGTTCCGTCGATGGGGTCAATGATAAAGCAGTAGGCTTCGTCGGCAGGAGAGGCACATTGTCCGTCTTCTTCCCCTAAAAAAGCAGCTTCCGGAAGAAGCTTTTTAAACTCCTGGATCAGAAATTCCTGCACCATGGTATCGTATTTTGTTACAAAATTGGCAGGACCTTCTTTTTCCTTTGCAATGCAGATGTGATCTGCGTGAAGGATCATTTCTCCTGCTTTGTAAACAATGTCTTTAAATTTGTCCATAATAATTTCACTCATTGAAGATTCCTCCTTTGATCAATTTCAGACTATCACGGAAAGCAAAAGATTACAATGTGACAAAACCGTAAAAAAAGCAGACAAATGCTTCTGAAGGAAACTTTTCTGATGCATAGAAAAAATGAATATGGTACAATGGACTAAATTTTAGAAGACGGACAGGAAGGCAGCAGTCAATGAACAGTAATTGGGAGAAATTTGGCGAGGAGATCAAAAAAACGGTACAGGACGCTGTGGAAACACAGAATTACGATAAATTGAATCAGGTAATTACTGAAACGATCAGTCAGGCGGCAGATACGGAAGCGAACAGTGTGAAAAGTGTGACATCTGCATCAAAAACAACGTATCGCAGCTATAAAACCTATACGACAGATATGGAACGCATGAAAAAAAGACCGGAAGAAAAAGACGGGCAAAGAGTGTCGGTGCAGACCGGAAAGGCTTTGTGGAAAATGCCGTCCCGCGTAGGGGCGATCCTGCAGGGGGCTTTTGGAAGTATCTTTGGGGGAATCTGGCTCTGTGTTTCCCTGGTAATGTTTGTGATAGGGCTTGAAATCCATGCGATTGGATTTGCGGTGCTTCAGTGTATTGGGATTTTTGTGGGAGCAGCCGGTGTTTTTGTCGGGGTAAAGGGACTGAAAAGATTCAAACGGATTGAGCGGTTTGAACGGTATCTTCAGATTTTAAACGGAAAAGAATATTGTAATGTAGCAGAATTGGCCGAAAAAGCGGAAAAACCGCAGAAACAGGTCATAGAAGATCTGGAATACATGATCCGAAACGACTGGTTTAAACAGGGACATTTGGATAAACAGAAAACCTGTCTGATCCTTACGGACGAGGTTTATGAACAGTACCGTCAGTTGGAACAGAGAAAAGCTGTGGAATTAAAGTGTACCGAAGAAGAAAAGGTGCAGCCGGAGCTTTCACTGTCACCGGAGGTACAGAAGGTAATCGAACAGGGTGATGTCTATGTGAAGAAGATTCGAAAATGCAACGATGACATTCCGGGTGAGGAAATTTCCGAAAAGATCCGGCGGATCGAGATTTTGGTGGACAGGATCTTTGACCGGGTAGAACAGGAGCCTAAATGTGTTTCTGATCTTGGAAAGCTGATGGAATACTATCTGCCGACGACGGTAAAGCTTCTGGAGGCATATGCCCAGATGGATGCACAGCCTTCCCAGGGGGAAAATATCTGTACAGCAAAAAAAGAGATTGAAGATACATTGGATACATTGAATGTTGCATTTGAAAAGCTTCTGGACAGCCTGTTCCAGGAAACAGCATGGGACGTATCCTCAGATATCAGTGTTTTAAATGCAATGCTCGCACAGGAAGGATTAAATAAAAGTGATTTTTCATAAGAATTGCTAGGAGGGAATGACGATGACAAAAGAATTTGAAACAATGGAAGCACCAACTTTAACATTAGATCCGTTTGGTGAGAAACAGGAAGTAGTGCCGGCAGCGGAACCGGAAAAGACAGAATTAGACGACAGCATGCTCTCAGACGATGAAAAAGCGATGGTAGAAAGCTTTTCTCAGCAGATCGATCTGAAGGATTCCGGTATGATCCTGCAGTATGGTGCCGGAACACAGAAAAAGATGGCAGATTTTTCTGAAACTGCGTTGGAAAATGTAAAGACCAAGGATTTGGGAGAAGTGGGCGATCTTCTGGCCAATGTAGTCAGTGAATTAAAGAGCTTTGATGAAGAAGAAAGCAAAGGGTTTTTTGGCATCTTCAAAAAGACTTCAAATAAACTGGAAGCGATGAAAGCCAAATATTCTAAAGCAGAAACGAATGTCAATGAAATCTGCAAAGCACTGGAAAATCATCAGGTACAGCTTTTAAAGGACGTTGCCGTTCTGGATAAAATGTATGCGGTGAACTTAAATTATTATAAAGAACTGACCATGTACATTTTGGCGGGCAAGAAAAAGCTTGTCAGAGTGCGTGAAACAGAACTTCCGGCATTACAGGCAAAAGCAATGGAAAGCGGTCTTGCAGAAGATGCACAGGCAGCAAGGGATCTGGAAGAAATGTGCGGAAGATTCGAGAAAAAGCTTCATGACCTGGAATTAACCAGAACCATTGCAATGCAGACAGCACCGCAGATCCGTATGGTGCAGAGCAATGATACTGTCATGGTGGAAAAAATCCAGTCTACGGTAGTAAATACCATTCCGTTGTGGAAAAGTCAGATGGTGATCAGTCTTGGTGTGGAACATTCTCTGCAGGCAGCAGAAGCCCAAAGACAGGTGGCTGATGTGACCAATGAACTGTTAAAGAAAAATGCAGAGAAATTAAAAATGGCATCCATTGAAACAGCCAAAGAATCTGAGCGTGGAATCGTGGACATGGAAACTTTAAAGGCAACCAATGAATCCCTCATCAGTACGCTTGATGAAGTAATGAAGATTCAGGAAGAAGGCAGGGTAAAACGCATGGAAGCAGAAGCAGAAATGCATCGCATGGAAGGGGAATTAAAGCAGAAACTGCTGGAGATCAGGAAATAGGATCGAAATAAAATAAGCCGCCGGCTGCAAGGGAAA
>CAZOJX010000116.1:0-5380 GCA_964580255.1 uncultured Lachnoclostridium sp.
CCTTTTCGGCCTCCGAGTACATAACTTCCTTTCAGATCATTCCAATCAAAATCTTCCATCGCTTCTCGGGCAACCATGAAGTTTCCGGCACGCTGGGTAAGCTGTGCAAAGTTGATCAACGGATCATCAGTTTTCTGATTATAAACGTAGATGGTACTTTCGGACCCCATAAAGGCGATATCTGCTTCGCCGGAAAGGACAGCGGTGGTAACTTTGTCAGCACCGAATGCGGTTACGAGATCCAGATCGATCCCTTCTTCTTCAAAATATCCTTCCTCAATCGCTGCGTACATTGGTGCATAAAAGATGGAATGCGCCACTTCGCTTAAGGTAACTTTTGTAAGATCTGAGCGGTTTTCACTGCCGCAGGCAGTCAGAAGTGAGACTGTCAAAACAAGTGACAGTGCGAGAGTTAAAAATCTTTTCATAAAAGAATCCTCCGGGTTTTCAATAGACAGTATATGCGTAGGAAGGCTGTTGTGTGCTGGCGGATATTTCCGGTTATTCACCAGAAATCCATAGGTTTCCTGATCGCGAAAGCAGCTTTTGAAAAGACCAAAGACGAGGAGGGAATTACATCTGGATGATACAAGGATTATAGAATTATACTGGAAAAAAAGAAGTGACCAAGGAAACTCAGATTATATGTTCAATGCTGTTTCTTGCAAAGTGCAGTCGCTTCGGTTATACTTTGTAAAGATAGTGATTGAAAAAGGAGTGTAACCATGGAGCAGCTGCTGCAGGATTTAAAACAGGAGACCTATAAAAATGTATATCTCCTATGCGGAGAGGAAGCTTATTTGCGGAATCAGTATAAAAAGCGTCTGCGGGATGCCCTGGCAGCAGAGGGAGATACCATGAATTACTCCTACTATGAGGGCAAGGAGATCAACCCTAAGGCTGTGATCGATATGGCAGAAACATTACCGTTTTTTGCGGAACGACGGGTGCTGATGGTGGAAAACAGCGGTTTTTTTAAGAATAAATGTGAAGAACTGGCAGATTATATGTCTGTGATTCCGGAGAGTACTTATTTCATTTTCGTGGAAACAGAGATTGATAAGCGAAGCCGCCTTTATAAGGAAGTGAAAAAGTATGGGCGAATCGTTGAATTTGGAATCCAAAAAGAAGATGTATTGATGAAATGGGTTTTAGGGCTTCTGAAAAAAGAGGGAAAAAACATTACCCGGGAGACTTTGCAGGTGTTTCTGACCAAAACAGGCAGCGATATGCAAATGATCAAAAATGAGCTGGATAAGCTTTCGGCTTATACGGAGGGAAGGACGGTTATTACGACCGAAGATGTGGAACAGGTTTGTGTGACCCAGACGACGAATAAGATCTTTGACATGGTCAATGCCATTGCGGAAGGAAATCAGAAAAAAGCACTGGAGCTTTATGAGGATCTGCTTTCGTTGAAAGAGCCTCCGATGAGAATCCTGTTTTTGATCGCCAGACAGTTTCATCAGCTGTATCATGTGAAGCTTTTAGGAAAAGAAGGACTTTCTTCGCCGGAGATCGCAAAGCAGGCAGGGATTGTGCCATTTGCAGTGAAAAAATATCAGGCACAGGCAAGAAGCTTTTCAGAAGCTGAGCTGCGGGCGGCAGTTGAAGAATGTGTTGCCAGTGAAGAAGCAGTGAAAACGGGGGCAATGAATGACCGGTTGTCAGTAGAACTGCTCATTATGAAATATTCTAAGAAAAATGCAGGTTGATCTGCAACAAAAAAGCCTTATCTGACTGACGGGATCAGATAAGGCTTTTGAATTTTTAAATCAATTATGCAAGAGTGTTGATTGCTTTCTGTAAACGGGAAGCTTTTCTTGAAACAGTTTTTTTGTGGTATACACCCTTAGAAGCTGCGCTGTCCATAACGGAAACTGCTGCTCTGTAAGCTGCTTTAGCTGCTTCAACGTCTTTAGCTGCGATAGCTGCATCAACTTTTTTGATAGCTGTCTTAACTTCAGATTTGATAGACTTATTTCTCATAGCGTTTCTTTCAGCTACTAATACTCTTTTTTTAGCGGATTTGATATTTGCCATTTTAATTTCCTCCAACCGATTTGATTATAATTTATCATTTTGTTATCATTTCTTCGTTTTCTCGGTGAGACACGGTTACCGAACATAAAACGTACCTAATCATAATAAATGACCAAAGGGATTCTGTCAATACATAAAATACCTTTTTTGCGGAAAAATAACTAATAATTTGAAGAAAAAAGGGGGAGATGGAGATGGAACATTTTCCGATCCGAACAGACCTTGCGCTGGAATCAAAAGAACAGCTGGAAGCCCAGAAAGATCAGATGCGAGGGGTGATCTTTGAGGAACAATATGACGAGGAAAGCAATGTAACGATCACGAAAGTGACCATTGAGACGGAGAATGGTGCAAAAACCATCGGAAAACCGGTGGGCACCTATTTGACGCTGGAGGCACCGGAGCTTTCCGTTTCGGACGAAGGCAGTCATCGGGAGGTTTCCAGAGTGCTGGCGGAGCAGCTGAGAGGTCTGATGAGGGAAGATACGGAATCGGTGCTGGTGGTAGGACTTGGAAACCGGGAGGTGACGCCGGACGCATTGGGACCGGAAGTGATCGGAAATCTTTATATGACCCGACACATTTTGAAGGAATATGGTAAATATGCGTTTCCGGACAAAAAAGTTGCCCAGATCAGCGGCATTGTGCCGGGAGTGATGGCTCAGACCGGTATGGAAACATTGGAGATCATTCGGGGAATTTTAAAGGAAACGAAGCCTCAGCTGGTGATTGCCATTGACGCCTTGGCGGCCAGAAGTGTCAAGCGGCTGGGACGGACGATCCAGATCGCAGATACGGGGATCAATCCGGGTTCCGGTGTGGGGAATCATCGAAAGGGCTTAAATGAAGCTTCTCTGGGAGTTCCGGTGATCGCCATTGGAGTGCCGACGGTGGTTGATGCCGCAACCATTGTTTATGATGTCTGTCAGGATGTGGATAAAATTCCGCAGGGAATTGCAGGAATGTTTGTAACTCCGAAAAACATTGATGAAACAGTAAAAAGCTTAAGCTATACCATTTCTGAAGCATTGAACATGACCTTTGAACTGAATTTTTTACGGGAGTCCTGAATATATTAGATAGAAAGGGCTGGAGGAACATTTCATGGGGCGATTCTGGAAAATCGGCGGTCTTTGTGCAGGAATCCTGTTTTTGATGTGTTTAAGCAGAAGAACTGACGCATCAGAACTGGCAGTAATCTATGCATTTCCGAATCTGGCAGAGCTCCTGGAATGGGATCAAACAGAATTACCCATTACTTCCCGGATGGAGGAAACCATCGTGGAAACAGAAGCAGTGGAAACCTCACCAGAGGAAGTAGGAAGGTTTCGGGAGCAGATGGGGGAAGAAAATCAGCTTTCCTTTGAAACACTGCTGGAGGAGGAAGAAACCAGCAGGCTGATTCTGCCGGAGGAGCCTTTTGAAGTGAGTTATACGGAAGATCAGCTGGGAGACTACGATTTTTTGGTCAGCCGGATCTACAATGTGGATCCAAATACCAAGACTTCACCGGAGCAGTTAAATGTTTCGAAGCTTTTATCCTATGATTTTCACGTAGATAAAGACAGTGAGTCACCCCAGATTTTAATCTATCACACCCACTCCCAGGAAACTTTTGCAGACAGTATTCCGGGAGACGAAGAAACGTCTATCGTAGGTATGGGTTCCTATCTGACCTCTCTTTTGCAGCAGCAAGGTTTTCAGGTGATCCACTGCAAAGACGTATTTGATATGGAAAATGGAGAAATCGACCGAAATAAAGCCTATACAAGGGCGGAGCCGGTCATTGCCGGGATTCTGGAGGAAAATCCCGGGATTTCCCTGGTCATTGACCTTCATCGGGACGGTGTGGGGGAAAATGTTCATCTGGTAAAGGAAATCGACGGAAAACAGACGGCACAGGTCATGTTTTTTAATGGCCTTAGCTATTCTGCAAAAAATGGTTCCATTTCTTATCTTCAAAATCCCTACATAGAAAATAATCTGGCGCTGACCCTGCAGATGAAGCTTGCCAGTGATATGAGATATCCGGGCTTTTCCAGAAAAATTTATTTAAAAAGTCTTCGGTTTAACCTCCATCTTCACCCGGGTGCCATGCTCATCGAAGCGGGAGCGCAGACAAATACGGTAGAAGAAATGCGAAATGCCATGGAAGTGCTTGCGAAGGTTCTTGGCGATGTGCTATACTAAGCTATTATATTAGGCTCATTTTGCAATTTGTGAACTTAGGAGGAAACTTCATGACAAAAATAGATCAGAGTAAGATCAGAAATTTCTGTATCATTGCACATATCGATCATGGAAAATCCACATTAGCGGATCGTCTGATCGAGCAGACCGGTCTTTTGACCAGCCGTGAAATGCAGGAACAGGTACTGGATAACATGGATCTGGAAAGAGAACGTGGAATCACCATTAAGGCGCAGACCGTCCGAACTGTTTATAAGGCACAGGACGGAGAAGAATATATTTTTAACTTAATCGACACTCCGGGACACGTAGACTTTAACTACGAGGTTTCCAGAGCATTGGCAGCCTGTGACGGCGCAATTCTCGTAGTAGATGCGGCACAGGGCATTGAAGCGCAGACTCTTGCCAATGTTTATCTTGCACTGGATCATGATCTGGATGTATTTCCGGTCATTAACAAGATCGATCTGCCGAGTGCAGAGCCTCAGAGAGTCATTGATGAGATTGAAGATGTGATTGGACTGGAAGCCCAGGACGCACCGCAGATCTCTGCAAAGACCGGATTAAATATCGATCAGGTTTTGGAAGCTATCGTGGAAAAGATCCCGGCTCCGTCAGGAGATCCGGAAGCGCCGCTGCAGGCGCTGATCTTTGACTCCGTTTATGATTCCTATAAAGGGGTAATCATTTTCTGTCGTATTAAAGAAGGTACGGTGAAAAAGGGCACGCCAATCAAAATGATGGCAACCGGCGCCACTGCAGATGTTGTAGAAGTTGGTTATTTCGGTGCAGGACAGTTCCTGCCATGCGAAGAACTTTCCGCCGGAATGGTAGGATATATCACTGCCAGCATTAAAAATGTAAAAGATACCCGTGTGGGTGATACGGTGACAAACCGCTTAAATCCATGCGAAAATCCGCTGCCGGGCTATAAAAAGGTACTTCCGATGGTTTACTGCGGAATGTATCCGGCGGACGGGGCAAAATACCCGGATCTTCGTGATGCATTGGAAAAGCTTCAGTTAAATGATGCGGCACTGCAGTTTGAACCGGAAACTTCTCTGGCACTGGGATTTGGTTTCCGCTGCGGCTTCCTGGGACTTTTACACCTGGAGATTATTCAGGAACGTCTGGAGAGAGAATACAA
>CAZOJX010000117.1:0-5230 GCA_964580255.1 uncultured Lachnoclostridium sp.
GGTATTTTAGAGGGTATTTGGGATTTTTCCGCAGGCGGAATCGCAAAACTGTTCGGCGCGGACGAGTGGGCGGAAGAACAATTCGCTAACAACATTACGGGCAATGCGCAGGCTGACCTCGACAGGTGGTATAACCCCTCGAAAGGCTGGCAAGTTGCAGGCGACGTTTCAAGCGGTATAGGAAACTCTCTCGTCGGTATGCTCGCCGTCGCAGGCGTTGGAGCGGCGGTTGCCGCCTCGGGCGGAACACTCGCTCCTGCCGTAGCCGCCGCCATTTCTGGTGGTGTTATCGGCTTAGGTTCCGCAGGGCAATCCGTAACCGAGGCTTACCAAAAGACGGGCGAACTCGGCGGAAAGGAATTTGCTTATGGTGCGCTTTCTGGTATTACCGAGGCAGGGCTCGAATATGTTTCGGGTGCCGCAGGTAAAGTCGGGGCGAAACTGTTTGCAAAACAAACGGCAAAAACGGTTGCTAAAAAGAGTATCGTAAAAGGCTTAATTTCCGATTTTGCAGGCGAGGCGTTCGAGGAGGGTGTAAGCGAAATTCTCGACCCGTATTTTCAACGTTGGACGCAGGTTGACCCGAACGCCGAAAACGCGACGGCGCAAGAGGTTGGCTATGCGGCGCTTATCGGCGGTTTGTCTGGTGTTCTTATGGGTGGATTTGGCGAGGCGGCGACGACCGTCAAACAAATCAGGCTCGGCAATAATATTGCAAAAAATAGTTCGTCTGTTTCCGAAACGCTCAATTATGCAAAATCGTTTGCAAATTACGAGGCGGAACACAACACGGGTAGAACGGTTTATACCGAAATATCCGACCTTGTTTCACGCTACGAGGCGGCGGATAGAGGCGACGGCACTATTACGGTCGGGCAAAAGAAAATGCTCGGACAAATGGGGATTGACGTTGCGGCTCTCGTTCACGACAAGGGAATACAACGTAGCAAGTCAAACATTATCGCAAATGCGGATTCGTTCGTAAAAGCATTGAACGAAAGAGGTTATACGGACGCAGAGGGCAATCCCGTGCATTTTGCAAGCACGCAAGAATTTCTCGCTAACGACGCCGTTGTAACGAGATTTGCCACAATGGATTACCTCGGACAACTCTTAATGAGTAAGGATTCCGTTTACGATCTTGTTTCGAGCAAGGGAAGAACGGACGGTATTATGCAAGCCGATTTTAGAAAATTCCAAAAAGAGGCTACAACGCAAGAAAAAGCAAGCGTAAACGAACTTTTCGGAATTGATGTCGATTCCATTACATACGAAGATTTTATTGACAAAATTCAATATACGAGCCGAGATGTATTCGAGAGCAGACAAAGTTCGATTCAAATGCGCAAACAGGCGAAAAACGCCGTTTCGCAGGCTATAAACACTAAATCCGACGTTGCTACGCTCGACGGCAAGACTGTTTTTGCCGAGGGTATGAGTGTTTTTAAGACCAAGGGCGGCGACTACGTTGCTATTTCCAAGCAGGGAAATCAATATTACCTGTATGCGGACAATAACATTTCAAAACCGCTTACGAAAGCGGAATTAAAGGCTGTTATTAAGGCAATCAACGGCGAACAAACGACCACGAGGGCGAAAAAGCCGACGACTCAGGCAACTCAAACGCAACAAAGAACGCAGGCAACGCCGACCGCACAGACCGTTGCTACCGAAACGACGGACGGAATCGTTCAACAAACGGCGGAAACTGCCGTAAATTCGACGACGGAAGAAAACACGAGTAAACCGACGGCGACAACCGAAAGTGCCGTAAAAGCCGAAAATAACGGCACGGAAACGGCAACTAAAAAGCCGAAGAAGAAAGCAAAGGCGACGGAAACAAGAACAGAAACCGCCGCCACGACGGAATCGACAACGCAATCGAGTGATACGAGTGCGATCGTCGAGAAAAATCCTAACCAAACAAAAAAGAAAAAAACGGCAAAAAAGAAAACTACCGTCGAAACGGCAAGCAAGCCCACGACTGAAAGCACGACCGAAACCGCTACGGCTACCGAAACGCAAAAGACCATTTCCGATAAAACCTATCACGATTTTACGGTAAAGGAATTTGAAAGCCTGCCTCAATCTATAAGACAGCATTTTATCGCCAAAAACAAAGCCCCGAACGCAATCGTGTTTGCTCAAATGGGCGATTTTTACGAGGCGTTTTTTAGCGACGCAGAAAAGGCGGCGGACGCAGTAGGCTTGACCCTAACGAGTAGAGAGGTAAAAGGTTATTCCGATAAGGCTAAAATGGTTGGAATCCCCGTTAGATATTTCGACGATTATAGCGCAAAACTCAAAGCAAAAGGCTTTGATGTTGTAAAAGTAGATAGCGACGGCAGAAAAGTTATTTATAGGGCGGAAAATACCTCTACGACCGTTGATACGGCAAAAAATACGACCGAGAAAAAGCCGATTGTCGAAAAGAAGAAAAAGACTACCACGGAAAAGACCACGAAAACGACTAAAACGGAAGATTTCGGGGAGAAAATCGGCGGTGCTCGTAAAGATACTTGGCAAAAGCGAGGGCTTATAACGAGTGATTTAACGGCTATGAACAGGCGAGAATTGCAACGGCACGTTAAGAAAGAGAATGTTTGGAAACGCCCCGATTTTGTAAAGGCTGTTGCTGAGGGTGGTGATAGAGCAATACTTTATGCTCAAAACGAACTGTATAAATCGCTTAACGCTACGCCGTTTGTTCGTAGGAGCGTTGCTACCGATACAACCTCAACGGCTTTTCAAAGCGTAATGGAGCAATATGTTTCCGAGGTTAGAGATGTGCAAAAACTCGCAGAGAGCGTAAAAACCAAAGAGGATTTGGGGAAAATCACGGGTTGGCTCATTGAAAAAGGCTATATGGAGGAAACGGGCAACACTTATGGCAGGCGTTATGCGTGGACGGAAAAGTATTATGACAGTCCTGCACTTTATCGTAGCGATATTGTCGAGACGACGGGAAAACTCGCAAAGGGCTTTGATACGCTTAACGAAACCGCCATTATTGAGGGCTTTGGAACTACAAAAGCGGATAAACTGCCGAAAGGTTATTCGATACGGAAATATAATTCCTTTTGGGATAATAAAGGCACGCAATATGTAATTGTTAAGGGCGGTAAGAACGGCAAATATGTCAGTCCGTATTTTTCCTCGTATGAGGACGCTCTTGCTTACGGCAAAAAGACTTTCGGAACGGCGGAAACCGCCACCGTAACAGCCGACGGAAAGAAAAAGCGTTATGTTCCCGAACAATTAAAGGACGTGCACCGCACGGGGCTCGATTATCGTAACGGCAATAACGCCGTGGGCGAGAACTTTATTCACGATTTCGGGATTAAAGGCGGCGAATTTGGTAATTGGTTGTCCGAAACCGACCGAACGACCTCGCTTAATTATGGTTACGACGCATTTTGCGACCTTGCCGACGCTCTCGGGATTGAAATGACCGACATTTCGCTCAACGGCACGCTTTCTATCGGCTTTGGTTCTCGTGGACAAGGCTTATCGGGAGCCGCCGCCCATTACGAATCTGAAAGAAAGGTTATAAATCTCACGAAAATGAACGGCGCAGGCTCGCTTGCGCACGAATTTTGGCACGCCGTAGAGGACTATGTTTCGGGTGATACTCACCAGGGCGATATGGCGAGCGACTTTTCCAAAATGCCCGAAAAAACCAAAGCGGCAGGAAAAGCCTTGCTTGACGCTATCAATTACAAAGATAGGACGGTAAGCATTGAAGAAATAAACGAAAATCAGGCAAAAGCGCTCGAACGCAATCTCCGCCATTTGGAAAAATATTTAGATACCGAATTTAAGATTTTTTCCGAAAGTATGACGGAAGAACAACGGGCGGAAAGCGCAAAGACTTATCGCTATAAGAGAACGCCGACCGACGCCGATATTAAACGCTTTCAAGCACTTAAAGAAAAGGCAATGCAAGGCGAAAACGGTGTGTATGATAAATTCTTTTCGGGCGAACAGACAATCGTTGACGACCTTAATGCACTACTGAAAGACGTTAAGGGCAGGGGTATGGATAAAGAAACCAGACGCTCCCTTTCGTTCTACATCGAGTATGCGGCGACTTATTCAAAAGAGGCGGTCGAAACGCAAACAAAGAGAGTAAAAACTCAATTCCACGAGGACGCTCTCGCTATTAGCAAAGCCTACGCAAAGGACGGCGGCTATTGGGATTCTAATTGCGAAATGCTCGCAAGGGCGTTTGCGGCGTATATCAACGCTAAAACGGACGGGCGAAACGATTATCTTTCAGGGCACGCACTCGGAGCGGTCCCCGTTGTCGGGAAAGACGGTGCCGTAGAAATTGCCTATACCTATCCGCACGATACGGCGGAGGCGGAAACTATCTTTAAGGCGTTTGACGACTTTTTTGCCGCCGCCAAAGAGGACGGACTTTTCCACGAGGCGACGAGAGAAAAACCGAAATACACCACTCAATACGCAATGTCGGAAGATACGCAGTTAAACACCACGCCGAATGGTTCGAAAGGGCAACAATTAAAGCCGTTGCAAATGAAACACGCCGAAACCGTCGCAAGGAATAACATTAAAGGTTATGAGGCACTCACAGAGGCGGAAAAGTTAGAGGTAGAGTGGACGCTCGCCTCGGCTTGGCGTGCAGGAAAAAGCACGACGGAGGCTTTACAACTTGCGAAACTGTCGACCGCTATCGGCGCAGGCGTAGGTTTTGCCGATATTTCGACGAAAACGACGAACGGAAAGACCGTTGCACCCGACGCCGCTTGTTATACGAGAGGCGGACACTTGACGATTTATCTCAATCCGAACGGAAAGAGAACGGTTGAGTGCGCTACTTTGCACGAACTCGTCCACTCAATGGAGGGTATGGAGGGATATTCCGACTTAACGGCTATGGCGGAAGAATATTACGCCAAACACCCCGAAGAAAAAGCGGCAATCGACAACCTGTATAAAGACGTTTATAAAAACGAGCAGGTAAAGTATGCGGAGGAAATTTTGCCGTCCGAACTTACTGCTCATTATGTGGAAAGTATGCTCGCAAAAAGGGATATTCTCGCCAAAATAACGAGAGAAAATCCGACTTTCGTGCAGAAATGTATCGAAAAGATAAAGGCTATCCGTAATAAACTTATAAAAGCCGATTCAAGTGCGGATTTGTCCGAGGTTAAAATGCTTGAAACGAGATTTACGAGTATTTTTAACATCAATAAAGGCAAAATTG
>CAZOJX010000118.1:0-5145 GCA_964580255.1 uncultured Lachnoclostridium sp.
TCCATGCGAAAGATATCGCAAGAACCGGTGCTGCGGAAGAAGAATTTGTATACTTCTAAGATATATAAAAAAAGAACTCTGAATCACTTCAGAGTTCTTTTTTTATGCGGGAAAAGGGACTTGAACCCTCACGTCGTTGCCAACACTAGATCCTTAGTCTAGCCTGTCTGCCAATTCCAGCATTCCCGCAAGCAAGGACTATATTACCAAAAAAGATCGTTGCTGTCAATCCCTAATTTTCATGGATTTTCGACAGGATTTTATGATTTCCTGCTTTACGAGTTCCGGGGATTCCATTATAATAAGGAAAAGGCGGTGATGATATGAGTGCGATGACAATATGGATTTTGCTTCTTGTGATCTTTGTGATCCTGGAATTGATCTCCATGGGACTGACTACCATCTGGTTTGCGGGCGGGGTAATGATCGCTATGATCGCAAATCTGCTGGGTGCCGGAATTTGGTGGCAGATTCTTTTGTTTTTGTCGGTTTCTCTGGTGCTGTTGTTTTTTACCCGACCGATAGCAACGAAGTACTTTAACCAAAACCGGGTAAAAACAAATCTGGACAGTTTGATCGGAAAGCAGGCGGTTGTAACAGCTTCAATCCGCAATCTGCAGGAAGAAGGCCGGGTCATGATAGACGGCAAGGAATGGACTGCAAGAAATGCAGATGCTTCCCACACCATTGAAAAAGATCAGATCGTAAGGATTCTTTCAATCCAGGGTGTCAAACTGATCGTAGAACCATTGGAAGAAAATAATCATTAAAAGGAGAGTGCAAAATGCTGGTTTTCATTATTATTTTATTCATTTTACTGATCGCAATCTTTGTACCATGTATTACGATTGTTCCGCAGGCGAAAGCGTATGTGATTGAAAGACTGGGTGCTTATCAGGATACATGGAATGTAGGCTTACATATTAAACTGCCGATCATTGACCGGGTTGCCAAAAGAGTCAATTTAAAAGAGCAGGTTGCAGATTTTCCGCCGCAGCCGGTTATTACAAAGGATAATGTTACGATGTCGATCGATTCGGTGGTATTTTTCCAGATTACGGATCCGAAGCTTTTCGTATACGGTGTGGAAAATCCGATGTTTGCGATTGAAAATCTGACGGCAACAACTCTTCGTAATATCATCGGGGACATGGAATTAGACCAGACGTTGACAAGTCGTGAGACCATCAATACCCAGATGCGTTCTGCATTGGATATTGCTACGGATCCATGGGGAATTAAGGTAAATCGTGTGGAATTGAAAAATATCGTTCCGCCTGCAGAGATTCAGAACGCCATGGAAAAACAGATGAAGGCAGAACGTGAAAGACGAGAGGCAGTGACCCGTGCAGAAGGTGATAAGAGAGCGAAAATCCTGGAAGCAGAAGGGGAAAAAGAATCTGCAATCCTGAGAGCGGAAGCAGATAAAGAAGCAGCGATCTTAAGGGCTGATGCTGCAAAAGAAAAAATGATCCGCGAAGCGGAAGGTGAGGCAGAAGCAATCAAATCTATTCAGAAGGCAAATGCAGATGGTATCAGAATGTTAAGAGAAGCCGGCGCAGACGAGGCGGTTCTGAAATTAAAGAGCCTGGAAGCCTTTGAAAAGGTTGCAGACGGTCAGGCGACAACAATCCTTTTACCGGCAGAGCTGCAGGGGATTGCCAGTGTAGCAGCTACATTGAAGGAAACAGCAAAATAAAAAGTATAATTGAGTTAACGGGAGCATCGGAAGATGCTCCTTTTTTGCGGCAAAAATCTTATTTTGAATTTACATAAAATTCACGAAGAAACGATGTTGTATTTTACATGGCGGGTTTATCCTTTGTTTTGTCAGAAAGATATGACAGAACACCGCTTCCGAAAACAGGAAGCAGATAAAGGAGATTTGTGAATTATGAAAAAGAAAATCGCATTATTAGTAATGAGCACAGTACTTGCGGCAACAATGATGACTGGCTGCGGACAGAAGGAAAACGAAGCACCTGCAGAGAATAGCGTTGAAGCAGAGATAAGTGAAGAAAACGCACCGGTTTCAGATTTTGATTATGACAATGATATTGCAGTGGTTTCCAGAGAAGATGGTTCCGGTACCAGAGGGGCTTTTATCGAACTTTTCGGTGTGGAACAGAAAAATGAAGCCGGAGAAAAGGTTGACTATACAACTTTAGAAGCAACGGTTACAAATAATACTTCCGTTATGATGACAACTGTAGCAAATGATGAATATGCCATCGGTTATATTTCCCTTGGTTCCTTAGATGCAACTGTAAAAGCAGTGAAGATCGACGGAGCAGAAGCAAGTGTGGAAAATATCAAAAACGGCAGCTATGCAGTAAACAGACCGTTTAACCTGGCAGTGAAAGAAGAATTAAACGATGCAGCTCAGGATTTCATGAACTACATCTTAAGTGCAGAAGGACAGGCTGTGATCGAAGAAAACGGTTACATTAAGATCAATGACGATGCGGCTGCTTTTGAAAGCAATGGTGCAGAAGGCAAAGTGATCGTTGCAGGTTCTTCTTCTGTAACACCGGTGATGGAAAAATTAAAAGAAGCTTATGCAGCAGTAAATGATAAGGTAAACATTGAGATCAACACCAGCGATTCTTCTACAGGCGTTTCTTCAGCTATTGAAGGTACTTGTGACATCGGTATGGCTTCCAGAGCATTAAAAGACAGTGAAACAGCAGAAGGTGTGCAGGAAGTTACAATCGCAAAAGATGGTATCGCAGTGATTGTAAACAATGACAATCCGATTGATGATCTTTCCGCAGAAACAGTAAAAAATATTTATGTAGGTGACATTTTAACATGGTCAGAAATCTAAAAGAAAAAGGAATGGAAGCCGTCTTTTTAATGACAGCATTGGCCTCCATTGTGGCAGTCGCATTGATCTGCATCTTCCTTTTCCAAAGCGGAATCCCGGCAATCAAGGAAATCGGTCTTACCGATTTCCTTTTTGGAAAGGAATGGAGACCGGGAAATAATCTCTTTGGAATCTTCCCAATGATCGTGGGAAGTCTTTATGTAACTGCGGGAGCGATCCTGATCGGCGTTCCTGTGGGGCTTTTTATGGCAGTTTACCTTGCCATGTATTGTCCGCCAAAAGTCTATAAGATCTTAAAACCGGCGGTGGACCTTCTCGCCGGGATTCCTTCTATCGTTTACGGCTTTTTCGGAATGGTCGTGATCGTTCCGGGAATCCGATACTTTTTTAATGAAGTGATCGATCTGAACGGAAAAGGAGACAGTATTTTAACTGCATCGATTGTTCTTGGGATCATGATCCTTCCGACGATCATCGGAGCAGCAGAACCGGCAATCCGTGCGGTACCGAAAATGTATTATGAAGGAGCATTGGCTTTGGGTGCCGACCATGAAAGAAGTACCTTTTTTGTGGTATTACCGGCAGCTCAGTCCGGTGTTTTAGCGGGTGTGATCTTGGGAATCGGACGTGCCATCGGGGAAACCATGGCAGTTGTTATGGTAGCGGGAAATCAGCCTCGTATGCCGGAAAGCGTCTTAAAAGGTGTTCGAACCATGACCGCCAATATCGTACTGGAAATGGGATATGCAACGGATTTACATAGAGAAGCATTGATCGCAACCGGCGTAGTACTTTTTGTGTTTATCCTGCTGATCAATCTTTCCTTTTCTGCACTGAAAAGAAGGAGGAAATACTAATGGCTAAAACGAAAAAAAGTCTTATTTCCAGAATTTTAAAAGGTATGGTTTATCTGTCTGTGGGACTGACCGTAGGAACCTTAGGTTTCCTGATCCTATATATTCTGGTCAAAGGTGTCCCTCATTTGTCGTTGGATCTGTTTGCATGGAATTATACCTCCGACAATTGTTCCATGGTGCCGGCTATCATCAATACTTTGCGAATGACAGTGATCGCACTTTTGATTGCAGTTCCCTTTGGAATCGGATCAGCCATTTATTTGGTAGAATATGCCAAACGAGGCAATCCGCTGGTCAATGTAGTGCGTATTACAACGGAAACTTTAACCGGGATTCCGTCTATTGTATACGGACTTTTCGGAAGATTGTTTTTTGTCACACAGCTTCACTGGCAGATGTCTCTTTTAGCAGGTGCCTGTACTTTGGCGATCATGATCCTGCCTGTGATCATGCGTACAACCGAAGAAGCGCTGATGGCGGTACCGGATTCCTACAGAGAAGGAAGCTTTGGCCTTGGTGCCGGAAAGCTGCGTACCATTTTTCAGATCATACTTCCTTCCGCAATTCCGGGAATCTTATCCGGTGTGATCTTATCCATTGGCCGTATTGTAGGTGAAACCGCTGCATTGATCTATACTGCAGGTACGGTTGCAGACATCGCAAAAGGCCCATTTTCTTCCGGAAGAACGCTGGCAGTTCATATGTATTGTCTCTCCGGAGAAGGAATGCACGTGGATCAGGCTTATGCAACCGCAGTGGTATTGTTGCTGATCGTCATTGGACTGAATTTAGCTTCTTCTGCTATTGCAAAACGTATATCGAAAGGTGAATGATCGAATGAATAAATTTACAGTAGAAAATTTGAATCTCCATTACGGAGATTTCCATGCATTGAAAAATATCTCCATGAATCTTCCGTCAAACGAGATCACAGCGTTTATTGGTCCTTCCGGATGCGGAAAATCCACTTTTTTAAAGACCTTAAACCGCATGAATGACCTGGTGGAGGGCTGTAAGATCACAGGTTCTGTTCGTTTGGACGAGCAGGATATTTACGGAACCATGGATGTAAATCTTTTGAGAAAACGGGTCGGCATGGTGTTTCAGAAGCCGAATCCTTTTCCGATGAGTGTTTACGATAACATTGCTTTTGGACCGAGAACTCATGGAATCCATGGAAAAGCAAAATTAAATGAAATTGTTGAAAAATCCTTAAGAGATGCGGCTATCTGGGATGAATTAAAGGATCGTCTAAATAAAAGTGCCTTAGGTCTTTCCGGAGGTCAGCAGCAGAGACTTTGCATTGCAAGAGCTCTGGCAGTACAGCCGGAGGTGATCCTTATGGACGAGCCGACCTCCGCACTGGATCCGATCTCTACCAATAAGATTGAAGATCTGGTACTGGAACTGAAAAAAGATTATACCATTATTATGGTGACCCATAATATGCAGCAGGCAGTG
>CAZOJX010000119.1:0-5112 GCA_964580255.1 uncultured Lachnoclostridium sp.
GAAACGGCATCTTGACGAGAACACACAAAATATCCTGTGCTGCACATGCCTGCATCAATGGGATATACGCTGTATATTCTACTTTTCCGCCCGGATAAAAAATCAGCCCTTTTGTTGCTTCCTCAGGCTCCCAGATCAGATTTTCGCCGGCAAGCGTCATACACGCAATCTCATTTTCCGCAGTCATCGCTTCGATGGCCTCAACATCTGCATGGTAATAATCATTTAAATAGATCCCGCAGCCTGCTGCAAGGATGCCAAAGAACAGAACCACGACTGCTGTGATAATTCTTCCTTTTCGTTTCTGTTTTGATATACAATTCATAGTTTCCCTCGTTTACAATACCATGACAAGCGTTCCTGCTCCAATGAGGACACACCCGATCAAGGATTTTGGTGTGAATTTTTCATGTAAAAACACAAATGCCAACACTAATGTGATCACAACACTTAATTTATCAATCGGGACCACTTTTGATGCTTCTCCGATCTGTAAGGCTTTATAATAGCACAGCCAAGAAGCCCCTGTAGCCAAGCCGGACAAGATGAGAAACAGCCAGCTTTTTTTACTGATATCCGCAATTCCGCCCTGGGTATTGGTCAGAAAAACCATTCCCCATGCCATTACCAGCACCACCACAGTTCTGATCGCTGTTGCGAGATTAGAATTTACACCGTCAATCCCAACCTTTGCCAGTATGGAAGTAAGTGCTGCAAAGATTGCAGATAATATTGCAAATAGAAACCACATCTATCAATGCCTTCTTTCTTCATTGGTTAATTTTTCTATCACTCCGCTGCGTACACACAGCACTTCATCTGCCGCTTCGTAGGCATATTCCGTCGCATTGTGTGCCACATACAGTACCATTCTGTTTTCTAAGCCAAATACGGTTTCTTCGATATATCTTGAAGTTTCCGCATCCAAATGGGACGTACATTCATCTAAAAGCAGGATTTCTCCTTTGCGGAGCAATGCCCGCGCAATGGAAAGACGCTGTTTTTCTCCGCCAGACATCTTTCCAGCCTCCTCGCCCACTTTTGTGAAAATTCCCTGTTCTGATTTTTCAACATACGGAAGCAGTCCTGACTGCTCGATGGCTTTCATGACTTCCTCATCATCGGCATTTTCATACAATCGCACATTTGCTTCCAGGGTGTCATTGTAAATAAACGGTTCCTGAGGCAGATAAACCACCAAATGGGCGTAATCATTTTTTTGAATGGTTCTGATATCGCAGTCATCTAGCAAGATTTCTCCTGTATAATCACGGTACAGATTCCCGATCAAATGCAATAAGGTGGATTTTCCGCTCCCGCTTTCCCCAAGGATCAAATATTTTTTTCCTTTTTCAAAGGTGAAGTTCACATTTTGCAGGATCTGTCTGCCGGAATAAGAAAAACCCAGATCTTTGACTGTCAGCTGCCCGGAAAGTTCGCTCTTATTAACAACTCCGTCATCATCAGCCGGAATTTCGAACAATTTTTGGATTTCGCCGGAAACTGCTTTGGCAGATTTGATTTCTGCAAAGGTTTCGCTGATCTGCGTCAATGGTGTGGCAATGTATACCATTAACTGGGAAGCTGCTACAACGCCCGGTACTGTCATTGCCCCTTTCAAAACCAGAACCGCCCCCAGCAAATAGATCCCCAAAAACATCAAATTTGCAATCCCTTGGGAAAGCTCATAAGATAATCTATTCGTACATTTGGAAACACATTTTGCCTGCTCCGCCGAAGCATTAAACTCCCTCTGCCGTTTCTCCAGATTCTTTTCAATGTGAAACAGCTTCATTGTCATAAAAGAACTCAGCATTTCCTTTAATGCACTGGTATATCTTGTACTATTGACTGCATCATTTTTTCCGTTTCTTTCAATCATCGGCACCAATAATAAAGGAAGCCCCATTTGAGCAAAAGACAGCACGATGACATACAGACCCAGAATCGGATTCAAAAAGAGCATTCCAATAAATGCGGCTGCAAATTCCAGCACCTGCAGATACATATGCAGTAACGGCGTATAATAGGAATTTCTCAAGGTCTCTGTTTTCGTTGTAAGCAATGTCAGATATTCTGCCGTAGACACCTTTTGAAACTCCGGATACCGCATGGAAATGATGTGCTTATGGATATCATTTTTCAATGCAGCGATTGAATTTGCGATCACCTTGTAAAACTGCCTCGCCGTCCATCGGTCTGCTGCGGAAGATAGCAAAATGTACAGAATATAGATCACTGCGTATTTTCCAAATTGCCCCAAAGCTCCTGCCATCGCATAATCCAAGGCCGCCGCCATTGCATAGGCAAGTCCTACCTCACAGGCTGCCGAAATCGGAGCGACCAGCATGTAGCCGATCAGATTTCGTTTATCTTTTAGTAAATATTTATGCATAAATAAAGATCCTTTCGGGGAAAGATTTAATTAGGCGCATAATGCTTTCCCATAATCTTCAGGTTTTTGGCCGCATACATGCCAAACTCTGTATAAAAATGATTGTGGTGCTCATCATTTACACTGAGCAATTCCATGTGTGATGCACCATTTTGCAGTATGCGCTTTTCAATTTCACGAAGAAATGCCTTGCCATATCCCTTATTTTGATATTCTGCAAATATGACGATTTCTTCCAGATAATATAATCGCAAATCATCATATTCCTTAAAATATCCCAGGAGCATTCCGGTCACATTTTGGACATCATCCTCTTGAATCAGGCATAAAGAATCCTCAATCGTTATCATTTGATGGATTCGCTTATATGCTTTTTCGTAGGTCCAGCATCCGTTTTCATGATGATTGTAATAATCCATATATAATATTGCGATTTGTTCAACCTCTGTTTCGGTCATTACTGAATAAGTCATTTAAAGACCTCCGTCATGTCAAATATTTATTCGATTTTTCAATTTTGTTAATCCACCGAATCGTATTCTCCATACTCGCATCCCACATTTTCGCAGAGTACCTCGTCAATGAGTGTCTTGCCACGGTAGAGTTTTACCGTACCCTTTCCGTTGCCACCATTCCAAAGACGATTATGCAGTTTCTTTCCATTCGGTGCTTCATAGTTGACAAGAAGCATCTCTTTTTTCTCACAAGTAATGTCGGTCACCATACGGTTTCGCCACGTTTTCTGTTCCACATGCCAAATAATCTGCGTATCCGTTTCTTTGCAATTAAATTTGGTGCGTGTAAATGTCCAGAATTTTGAAAAATTGAACTCGTAGCACTTTCCTTCATACCAATAAGCAGACAGGAGTTTCCGTTTCAGGGCAACAGGACCAACTTTCGGACAACCTCCACCAATGTCAAATACGCTGTTGGTCAGTTTCCTGCCGGTTATTTTACTCGTCAGATGATTAGACGAGAGCCATACCCAAGGTGAGGTAAAATCCTTACCCCAATTCTTATCGGCATAACCGTAACAGGTTTCCGGTGTCACAAGGTATCGCTCTCCATTCCAAAGAACCTCGCCCTCGTAGGCGGTTTTCATTCCTTCGGCGTGCCAGAACATTTCAAAAAGCTGCATTTTACGGAACAGTTTACCGGCACCGTAGCCAACATTGAAGGCAACTTTTTTGTCAATTTTAAGATTCCATGACATTTCACCGTTTTGGCACATCCACTCAGGATGAGATTCCGCGTTCACAACCTTCACATGACCTCGCATTTCGGTTTCTGTACAATAGCAGTCATCTGCCTTGACAGAAAACGGGACATCAAAGGACACCTCTATAGGATTCCAACCGAAAAATCTATGTAACTGTGCGGCATCATCTCCCCAGGAACCAGCCTTAACCATCAGGTAAGACGGCTTCACACCGGTCTTTTGATTTTTTTCAAGCTGTCCAAGAACAGGTGCATCATCGCCGCTTTGCGGATTGCACAGAAAATATTCAATAAAAAACGGTTTTTCCTCTCCCGTTTTCTCATTTCGTGCAGTAAAAGAATGCCACCACCAGTCGTAGCCACACCTTGCCTGACCTCCGTATAACTGACATGCATTGCGTGATATTTCATGTTTATTGAACATGGCAGATCTCCTATTGTATAAATTTTATTTGCATATATTTTTACAGGCGCTTTGCTTTACATGATAACTGATCCACAACCAGTTTAAAAATCGCAACTTCCTTCAACATTTTGTCATTATAATCCCATTCTGCTTTAGAAGTTGTTTGCTTCATAATGGTATTCAGGGCAGTTTTCTTCTCAGCATCGTCATCTACCAATGAAAGCTTACCGGTTCCGACTACACTTTGAAATGCAGCCGAAAACTGCCATGCTTCTTCCGCTTCAATCAATGTATAATTTCCATCTATTTCAAAGCCTACCTTTGGATTTTTCCGGGCAAGTTCATATTTTCTTCCTGCTTTTGCTCCATGAAAATAGAACAAATACTTCCCATCATTGAGATATCCGTAGTTCACAGGAACAATATAAATATCGCCTTCATCATAAAATGCAATTCTTAATATTTGTTCCTTTCCGATAAACTCCTCTATCTCAATTTCGTTACTGATTTCTCTGTCTTTTCTTCTCATATCCTAATCCTTCCCGGTTTCCGAGGTATTTCATTTCTACATTGCTATTCGACTATTATAACACGAATTCTCCAAAGTCCGAATGTTTTTTTACATCATTTGTATACAACAAGTGGTTGCCGCAAATTCTACGACAACCACTCATCCTGCAGCAACCAGCTCTTATATTTCTTTTCAATTCTCTGATAGGTAATCATCTTCTCTTCCGCCTTAACTTCCAAGTTATTAAACGTATGATAGCACAAACCTTCTCGAATTTAAGCAGCGAAATACAGGATCATTGAAGCAATGTCGATTGCAAATACTACCAGTAAGGCAATCACAACGATTTTCAATATTTTCTTTGCTTTGCAATTTTTTCACCAAGTGTCATATTCCTTCACTCCTTTATTTTGTTGCAATTATCATGAACCATTCTACAAAAGAATGCTACCAAGGCAAAATATCTTTAGATCTTATAAGATAAGTGTTGCCGTTTAAAATCCTGTATAAATCTACGAATTTAGCAATTAAGATTTTTTGAAGTATATTTTCAAAGCTACTACATCATGTTAGAATGAAAGT
>CAZOJX010000120.1:0-5084 GCA_964580255.1 uncultured Lachnoclostridium sp.
GTAATCAGAGGCGGATCTACTGTATTTAACGTAAGTGATCTTGATCTGGATTCCAGAATCCTCATCGAGCCGTGTGCAGTTTTGATCCATGCAGTTGAAAGAGCAAAAACAACAGGTATCTTAAGATTCAACTCCAGAGTCGTTGTTCAGGGATGCGGCCCAATCGGTCTGATCTGTATCGCAATCTTAAAGACTATGGGTACACAGAACATCGTAGCAGTTGACGGCGAACAGAAACGTCTTGATTTCGCAAAAGAGTTAGGTGCATCTGCAACTGTAAACTTCAAAGACCATAAGGGAATTGAAGCATTAGCAGAAGGCGTAAAAGAAGCATTTGGCGGATATCTTGCAGACTTTGCATTCCAGTGTACAGGAAGCCCTGTAGCACATGCAAATATCTACAAATTTATCAGAAACGGCGGCGGTCTTTGTGAACTTGGCTTCTTCATCAACGGTGGAGATGCTACAATTAACCCACACTTTGATATCTGTTCTAAAGAAATCACAACAGTTGGTTCTTGGGTATACACATTAAGAGATTACGCTACCACATTTGATTTCTTAAAGAGTGCAAAACAGATTGGTCTTCCAATCCACAAGCTCATTACACACAGATTCAAACTGGAAGATATTAATGAAGCGCATAAGACAAATCTTGCTATGGCAGGTCTTAAGATCGCTATCATTAACGAATAAGGAGAGTTGGTATGGCTCAGCAGGCAGTAGGCTACTTAGAAGTATATGGCTGCGTGGCAGCTCTGGTAGCAGCTGATGCAGCGGCGAAAGCCGGAAATGTAACGATCGATCCGCTGGATAAAAACAAACCGGCAAATGCAGATGCACTCCCGGTTCCGCTCATTATGTGTTTAAAGATCAGAGGACCGGTTGCAGATGTAACAAGTGCATTGGATGCGGCAGAAGCAGCAGCAAAGAGCATTACCGGAGTCGTTACAAAATATTTAAATTCTTCGGCGGATCCGGAAACGGAAAAAATGTTGAAGATCAGCGCAATTTAATCTGGAAATACATTAGATTTTCAGATATACTGGGTCTGAACAGATCAAAGGGTCTTCAGACAAAACTATAAAAAATTATTTCAGGGCAAAGCCCACAGGAGGATATTAGTATGAATTTACAGGCATTAGGAATGATCGAAACAAGAGGTTTAGTAGCAGCAATTGAAGCATCAGATGCAATGGTTAAATCTGCAGACGTTAAATTAATCGGAACAGAAAAAATCGGTAGCGGACTTGTAACAGTTATGGTTCGTGGAGACGTTGGAGCTGTTAAATCTGCAGTAGAAGCTGGATCAGCAGCAGCAAGCAGACTTGGCGAACTTGTAGCAGTACATGTAATCCCAAGACCACACGGTGATGTTGAATCTATCTTACCAGTAATCAAATAATTAACTTTGTAGTAAACTTTGGCACAGCGGTCATTTGACCGCTGTAAGCCACGTTAAGTTGAAGGAATGCGTATGAAAGCAAAATCAATAGGATTAATTGAGTTACCAAATTTTACAGATGCAGTGGAAGCCATTGATGTGATGCTGAAGGCTGCGGAAGTAAAATTCCTGACATGGGAGAAGAAGCTTGGCGGACGCCTTGTTACCTGTGTGATTCAGGGCGAAGTTTCTGCAGTGACAGCCGCTGTGGAAAGTGCAAAACTGAATGCAAAAGGGAAAATCGTGGCATCTGCGATCATCGCAAATCCACACGAAGAAACAATGAAGCTTATAGAAATGAGTATGAAGAAACACGGGTTTTTGAAATAAACCGGTGGTTCCAATAGGAGGAATATCATGGAACTTCAGGCATTAGGAATGATCGAAACTAGAGGTTTGATCGCATCTATCGAAGCAGCAGATGCAATGTTAAAAGCAGCAAACGTTGTTTTAGTTGGAACAGAAAAAATCGGAAGCGGTCTTGTAAGTGTTATGGTACGTGGAGATGTTGGAGCAGTTAAGGCAGCAGTTGAAGCCGGAAGCGCAAGTGCAGCAAGATTAGGCGAAGTAATCGCTGTTCATGTAATCCCAAGACCACACGGTGACGTTGAAAATATCCTTCCACAGGTAAAATAAATAGCAGGAGGAAATCTCTATGCAGCAGGAACAATTAGTTCAGGCAATTACCAAATTGGTGGTTGATCAGCTGAAAGATCAGAGTACCGGAACCGTATGTGAAGAAAGAATTCCAATCGGAATTTCTGCCCGTCACGTACATCTGACACAGGAACATGTAGAAGAACTGTTCGGCAAAGGATATCAGCTGACAAAGAAAAAAGAATTGATGGGCGGTCAGTTTGCATCTAACGAATTAGTAACATTGGTTGGAACAAAACTGCGTGCCATTGAAAATGTAAGAATTTTAGGACCATGTCGTAAAGCATCTCAGGTAGAAGTGTCTCAGACAGACTGCATCAGACTTGGGGTGAAAGCTCCGGTAAGAGAATCCGGTAAAATCGGCGGATCTGCTCCGATCGCCATTGTAGGACCAAAAGGCGTTGTTTATTTAGAAGAAGGCTGTATCGTTGCAAAACGACACATTCATATGTCTACAGAAGACGCAAAGAGATTTGGTGTGACCAATGGACAGTCTGTAAAGGTTAGATTCGATACAGAAAAAGGCGGAGTCATGGAAGATGTGATCATTCGTGTTGATCCGACATTTACTTTGGAAATGCACATTGATACCGATGAAGCGAACGGTCTTGGCATCGGCAAAGATATGGGGATTCTGATCAAATAACGAAATTACAAATAATGAAGCTTTGGAGGAAACTATGATCATTGGGAAAGTAGTCGGTACGGTAATCTGTACACGAAAAAATGATAATCTGATTGGAAGTAAATTTATGATTATCGAACCTCTCATGAAAATGGGGGATGAAAAATCAAGAATCGTGGCAGTAGATCCTGTAGGTGCCGGAAACAATGACATTGTTCTGGTTGCAGAAGGAAGTGCAGCACGTGTTGGCTGTGGTAACCAGGATTCTCCAGTAGATGCGTGTATCGTCGGAATCGTAGACGATCCACAGAAAATTGTCATCATGGATTAGTGCCGGATCGCTGAAAATGTGATCTGAGCAATCATAAGAGTTGGAGTGAGTCAAATGAACTTAGACGATATCAAAAAAGCTTTATTAGATGGCGGCGTTGTAGGAGCAGGGGGAGCTGGTTTCCCGACCTATGCAAAACTCTCTGACCAGGCAGAAACAGTGATTTTAAATGCTGCAGAATGTGAACCATTGATCAAAGTCGACAGACAGCTTCTGGTAGAGTACACAAATGAAATTTGTGCCGGAATGCAGATGTTGACAGAAGCAATGGGAGCCAAAGAGGGCGTTATTGCAGTTAAAAAGTCCTATACCGCTTCTATTGAAGCAATCAACAGCTGTATTAGTCAGTATGACAAAGTACGCGTACATATTTTACCGGACATTTATCCGGCAGGTGATGAAGTTATCACAATCTATGAAGTAACAGGAAAAGTTGTTGCACAGGGACAGATCCCAATCACACAGGGCTGTGTGGTAGTAAACGTTGAAACTGTATTGAACATTTACAAAAAAGTGACAGCCAACGAAAATGTAACATCCAAATTCCTTACAGTTGCAGGTCTTGTTAAGAATCCTGTAACATTACATGTGCCAGTTGGTATTTCTGTAAAAGATGCAGTTGCCCTGGCTGGCGGTACAACAACAGACGATTTTGTAATGATCATGGGCGGTCCTATGACAGGCCGTATCTGTTCTATGAACGATATCATTACAAAAACTACAAAAGCGATCCTTGTATTACCACCAACTTGTCCTCCGATCACAAAGAGACAGAGAACAAATAAGCTGGATATCCGTAATGCAATGTCTGTTTGTTCTCAGTGTTCTATGTGTACAATGCTCTGCCCGAGAAATCTCATCGGTCAGGCAATCAAACCACATGAATTTATGAGAGCGATCGCAAACGGAACTACTTATGATGTGGATCCATTTTTGAATTCCTTCTTCTGTGTATCCTGTGGATTATGCGAAATGTATTCCTGCCACCAGGATCTTTCACCGAGAAGATTACTGGACGCTTATAAAGCAGGTTTACGTGCAAAAGGCATTAAACCACCAGCAAGAGAAATGAAACCGGTAAATTCCATGAGACAGGAACGCAGAGTACCGGAACACAGATTAGTGAATCGTCTTGGATTACATCGTTTTGATGTGCCTGCTCCAATGCAGTCCTATAATGGCGACTTCAAGGAAGTAAAACTTGCAATGCGTCAGAACATTGGTGCTCCTTGCAGCCCGATCGTGAAGACCGGAGACGTTGTAACAGTTGGTCAGCGAATTGCTGCTCCGCCAGAAGGTGCTCTCGGAACTTCTATTCATGCAAGTATCAGTGGTACCGTGACTGCAGTAACTGAAAACTTCGTAACTATTAAAGCATAAATGGAGATGAGAATATGAGTAAGGCAATCGGAATGGTAGAATACAAAACTGTCTCCACTGGTATTAAGGCTGCGGACTTGATCGTAAAAACAGCGGACGTTGAGCTCATTCAGGCTCAGACAGTTTGTCCAGGTAAATTTATAATTTTATTCAGCGGTGACTTAAGTGCAGTCAGAGTTTCTGTAGATGCTGCTTTAGCACAGTATCCGGAACAGCTCATTGACAATTTTGTACTTGGTAACCCACATGATTCAATTTTTAAAGCGCTGACATGTACAGCAGAAATTGACGATGTAAAAGCACTCGGTGTAGTAGAAACCTTTACCGGTGCATCAGCAATCGTTGCAGCTGACCATGCAGCAAAAACTGCACAGGTTGACGTATTTGAAATTCGTGTAGCCCGTGGTATGTGCGGTAAATCCTACGTTCTTCTGACAGGAAGCGTTGCAGCAGTAGAAGCAGCAGTAGAAGAAACTGTAGAATTATTAAAGGAAGAAGGAACATTGCTTGATCATGCAGTGATCCCAAGCCCATCAAAAGAATTCGTTAAGACTTTAATGTAAAATCTTAAAATAGTGTGCTTGTTTTAAAGGGATAGTCATCAGACTGTCCCTTTTTGTGATTTGAAAAGGGGAATTTTTTCAAAT
>CAZOJX010000121.1:0-5033 GCA_964580255.1 uncultured Lachnoclostridium sp.
AGCACTTGACTTTTAATCAAGTTGTCCGGGGTTCGAATCCCCGATGCTTCACGAAGAAGTGATGGAACATTCCATTGCTTCTTTTTTTTGTATAAAAATGTAAGTTTACAAAGGAGTAGATAAAATGGAATTATATCAGGGACGTCCGGCGGATAGTTCAGGACGAGAGGAACGGGAAATCAGAGTGTATGATCTGTTAGATCGTTTAAAAATCAGCTATCTGCGTACAGATCATGGTCATGCAGATACAATGGAAGCATGTCACGAGATTGATAAAATTCTGGACGTTTTGATCTGTAAAAATCTGTTTCTTTGTAACAGACAGAAAACGAATTACTATTTGTTAATGATGCCTGGAGATAAGCCTTTTAAGACGAAGGAATTATCCGCTCAGATCAACAGTGCAAGATTGTCTTTCGCATCAGCAGAAGATATGGAAAAGTATCTGGATATTCATCCGGGTGCCGTCAGTGTGATGGGATTGATGAATGATCATGAGAATCATGTACAGCTGCTTGTTGATGAAGATGTTTTAAAGGGGGAATATTTGGGTTGTCACCCTTGTGTCAATACTTCCAGTCTGAAAATAAAAACCGCAGATGTATTCGATACCTTTTTAAATGCTGTTCATCATCAGGCGATTCCGGTGATCTTAAAGGGAGAATAATGTCCATTTTCTTGACAGAAAATCCTATCCTGCGGTATAATAAATTGCATATAGTGGAAAATGAGGGGAGACTGATATGCAGTTTCCCTTTTTTGTGTTTGTTAAAGGAGAATAAAAATGAAGTATGATGTAATTATTGTAGGAGCAGGCCCGGGAGGAATCTTTTCAGCATATGAATTGATCAAAAATGATCCTGAACTGAAAATTGCAGTATTTGAAGCAGGACATGCGTTGGAAAAAAGAAAATGTCCTATCGATGGTGATAAAGTAAAATCCTGTATCAAATGTAAAAGCTGCGCAATTATGAGCGGTTTTGGCGGTGCCGGTGCATTTTCTGATGGAAAATACAATATCACCAATGATTTCGGCGGTACTCTTTACGAATATATCGGAAAGAACAAAGCTCTGGATCTGATGAAATATGTAGATGAGATCAATATGGCTTACGGCGGAGAAGGCACAAAGATGTACTCTACAGCAGGTACCCAGTTCAGCAAGATCTGTATGCAGAATAAGCTGAAGCTTTTAAATGCCTCTGTTCGTCATTTAGGAACTGACATTAACTACGTGGTACTGGAAAACATTTATAAAGAATTAAAAGAAAAAATGGATTTCTATTTTGATACACCGGTGGAACAGTTGGAAATCGTAGATGGAATCTATCATGTTCATACCAAAGGAGAGGTGTACACCAGTGAAAAATGTATCGTTTCTGTAGGAAGAAGCGGCAGCAAATGGATGGAAACAGTCTGTAAGGATCTTGATATCCCGACAAAATCCAATCGTGTGGATATCGGTGTGCGTGTAGAGCTTCCGGCTGTGATCTTCTCTCATTTGACAGATGAGCTTTATGAAAGCAAGATTGTATACCGTACGGAAAAGTTTGAAGATAACGTCAGAACCTTCTGTATGAACCCATACGGAGCGGTTGTAAATGAAAATACCAACGGCATTGTTACTGTAAACGGACACAGCTATGAAGATCCGGCAAAGCATACAGAAAACACTAACTTTGCTCTTTTGGTTGCAAAACATTTCTCAGAACCGTTTAAGGACAGCAACGGATATGGAGAAAGCATTGCACGTCTTTCCAATATGTTAGGAGGCGGTGTTATTGTTCAGCGATTCGGTGATCTGGTTCGCGGAAGAAGAAGTAATAAGACCCGTATCGAGGAAGGTCTGGTTCGTCCGACATTGGCAGCAACACCGGGAGATTTGAGTCTGGTACTGCCGAAACGTATCTTAGACGGAATCATTGAAATGATCTATGCGCTGGACAAGATTGCGCCGGGAACAGCCAATGATGATACATTGCTCTATGGTGTGGAAGTAAAATTCTATAACATGGAGGTTGCTTTGGACGAAAATCTGGAGACAAAGCATCCGGGACTTTATATCATCGGAGACGGAAGCGGTGTAACCCACTCTCTGTCCCATGCTTCTGCAAGCGGTGTTTATGTGGCACGTAAGATCACAGAAGCGAAAAATTAAGCATAAGAAATTTTAAAGTTTACAAATAGATATAAAAATTTACAATGAAATTTGCAAAGGTGTAAAAAGGTTAGTGATGAATCAAAATCAGAAAAAAATAGCGGAATTTGCAGGCTGTATGCTTTTGGCAGCAACTGCATTCCTTTTGATCCAGCGATGGATTCCAATCGTATATTCCACCAATGATGACCGTATGATTGCAGAGATCGTTTCCGGTCAGTTTACCGGAAAACCGGAAAGCTATGGAATTCAGATGACATTCGGATTTACCTGGTTTTTGAGCAGGCTGTATGAACTAACCGGAAAATTGAACTGGTACGGGATCACATTGATCGCCGTTCAGATATTTTCTCTGGGAACGATCCTGTATCGTGTGCAGAGCTTTGCGAAAAGCCGGAAAAATAAGGTGCTGCTGCTTAGTGCAGCGCTGGGCATATTTTTGGCAGTCTGGCTAAAGGTTTATGTACAGCTGACTTATACCACAACGGCTGCTTTTGCAGGTATGGCCGCAGTTTTCTGGTATGCCGTATCAAAGACCGGCTGGAAAAATACGTTGGTGTTTTTCCTTTTGACAAATCTTGCATTCTGTATTCGGCCGAATATTTTTTATATGTTTGTTCCGGCAACGGGACTTGTATATTTGTGGAAGATTTTCGGAAAAAAAGATCGGGAGAGATTGACCATCGTCACACCGTTTCTGGTACTTGCCATGACAGCAGTGCTTTTCCTGATCAATGGAGCTGCTTATGCAAAAGATGGCTGGAAGGAATTCCGGGAATTTTTTGAAGTGCGTACAGATGTGTATGATTATTACGATCTGCTTCCTTATGAGGAATATCCGGAATTGTATGAGCCGTACGGCATTTCTTTAGAAGAATATCAGATGCTGCGGGTTTATGATTATACGGTGTTAGGAGATCTTCCAAAGGAATTTTTCCCGAAGTATCTGGAAGCCTGCAGAGAACTGGAGCAAACACAGGGAATCACCTTTGTTAGTAAGGCAGGGGAGGCTGTCAAAACATTTGTAAAGGATTTTCTGACCAATCAGTACGGTCTTAAAAATACACTGCCGTTGGCAGCTGCTGCGATCCTTCTGATCTGGCTTTTGTGGAAAAAAGAATATCCGCTGGCAGTTTATCTGGGAATCCAAAGCGGGGTACAATGTGTGATCTGGCTTTATTTCACTTACTGGGGCAGAGCCATTGAGCGAATCCAGATGACTATGAGCCTGATCTTCCTGGCAGTATTTTTACAGGTAATTTATGAGATCTATCTTTTCAATTCCTGTCAGGAGAAACACGAAGAAAGGAAGAACTGGAAAAATCTCTGGCAGGGAGCCGGTCTTATCCTATTGTTTTTGCTTGCAGCCGGAAATCTAAAGACTTACCTGCATGATAATATTGCAAAAACAGCCTGGTATAATGATGTTCAGACCATTAAGGAATATTGCGCCGAGGATCCGGATCGATTGTATTATATGGACATTGCAACGATGACAGAGCTCTACGGAAAATGTACCATCAAAAATACGGAGCCGGACTATATCAATTATATTTCCCTGGGAGACTGGACGGCCTACTGTCCTCATTATGAGGAAAAGCTGAAGGCTCATGGGGTAGAAAATGTGGCGGAGACCATCACCGATGAAAATACTTATGTGATCATGCTTCACAATTATCAGCTGAAATGTCTGAAAGAATATTTAAATGTAGAAGAAGAATGGGTAGAAACGATCTTCGGTGCCAATGAAGCTGCTTATGCAGTTTATCAGTTTCACAAACCGGAGAATGTAGATCAATAGAAGAAAGAGAGGCAAATACATTGGAAAAAAAGACAAACTGGAAAGTCATTTTATGTCTGCATGCGCTTTTGTTCATGTACTCTTTGGAGAGTGTATGTTCTAAAATGGCATCAGCACAGGAAATGTTTTCCTTCAAATTTTTCTTATTTTATGGTCTGGTATTATTTTTATTATTTTTCTATGCCCTTGCATGGCAGAGAATCTTAAAATATATGCCATTGACGGTAGCTTATGCGAACAAAGGGGTCACCATTATCTGGGGAATGATCTGGGGCGCATTGATGTTTCATGAAACGATCACATGGAAGACGCTGGTCGGAGGTGCGATCATTCTCGTAGGAATTTATATGGTGGTGACGAACAATGAACAATAAATATACTTTTATCCTGCTGTTTATTTTCAGCGTATTTATTTCTTCCTGTTCTCAGATCCTTCTGAAAAAGGGAGCAAACAGAACCTATAAAAATATCATTCAGGAATATATGAATCCACTGGTCATCGGGGCTTACAGCATTTTCCTGGTATCCTCTTTCCTGACCATGTATTCCTATAAATATGTGCCGTTGTCCATCGGACCGATGATCGAAGCCATGGGATATGTTTTTGTGGCAGTACTGGGACGCATTTTCTTAAAAGAAAAGATCAATAAAAAAACAGCCCTGGGAATGGGTCTGATCCTGGTTGGAATCCTGATCTGCAGCATTTAACAAAAGGAGCGATCATGGGAAGAATATTTTATTTAATGGGGAAAAGTTCCACCGGAAAGGATTCTTTTTATAAGAAGCTGCTTTCGGAGGAAGCATTGGGATTAAAAAAGATCGTAATGTATACGACGCGGCCGATCCGCGCAAATGAGAGAAACGGGGAAGAATATTTTTTCGTGAATGATGAGCAGCTGGAACGGCTGAAAGCGGCCGGAAAAGTGATCGAATGCAGGTCCTATCAGACGGCACACGGCATTTGGAACTATTTTACAGTGTGTGACGAGCAGCTGGACCTGGAAAAAAATGATTATGTGACCATCGGTACATTGGAATCTTATAATGCCAGCAAAAGCTATTTTGGGGAAGGTG
>CAZOJX010000122.1:0-4989 GCA_964580255.1 uncultured Lachnoclostridium sp.
AACATCAGATCTTTATGGAATTGAAAGTCATGGAATGCAAAGAATGGTGCGTTACCACAAAGGATTGGAAAAAGGAACGATCCATCTGGATGCAAAACCGGAGATCGTATTTGAAACACCTGTTTCAGCGGTTATCGACGGACACAACGGAATGGGACAGCTGATCGGACATTTTGCAATGGAAACAGCCATTAAAAAAGCAAAAACCTCTGGTGTTGGAATCGTTACCGTTCGGGAATCCAACCATTATGGAATCGCTGGATATTATGCAAAAATGGCAAGTGAACAGGGCTTGATCGGTATGTCCTGTACAAACTCAGAAGCTATCATGGTACCGACCTTCGGAAGAAAAGCAATGCTGGGATCCAACCCGATCGCAGTTGCAATGCCGGCAGATCCATATCCATTCTTCTTTGACAGCTCAACAACGGTTGTTACAAGAGGAAAACTGGAAATGTATAATAAAATGGGAAAACCATTGCCGGACGGCTGGGCACTGAACAAAGACGGTCATGCCAGCAATGATGCACCGGATGTATTGGCAAATATCGTATCGAAAAACGGCGGCGGCATTATGCCGTTAGGCGGAAATGAAGAGGTGAGCGGAAGCCATAAGGGATATGGCTATGGTATGCTTTGTGAGATTTTTAGTTCGATTCTTTCTCTTGGCGTAACCAGTGCACATTGCTGTACATTCCCGGACAAGACAGGAATCTGTCATGGATTTATTGCCATTGATCCGAAGATCTTTGGTGATGCTGAAGCAATCCGGAAACACTTCTCAGACTATATGCAGGAGCTTCGTGAAAGCCCGAAAGCAGAAGGAAAAGAAAGAATCTATACTCATGGAGAAAAAGAGGTTGCGGCAACAAAGAGAGCTATGGAAGAAGGTATTCCGGTAAATGACAATACCATGCTGGAACTGGCTGATCTCTGCGCATATCTGAAAATGGATTTCGGCAGCTATTTTGAAGGTTATGAACTTGCAAACGACGGAAAAATGTTCCGCGGAAATTATTGATCGGGAGGAATAAAAATGGATTATGCAAAAGAGTCTTTGAGACTTCATGGAGAATGGAAAGGAAAAATCGAAGTTGTAAATAAAGTGCCGGTAGAGACAAAGGATGATTTGTCTCTGGCTTATACACCGGGTGTTGCACAGCCTTGTCTGGAAATTCAGAAGGATATTGATAAATCCTATGATCTGACAGGCAGAGCAAATATGTGTCTTGTTGTAACAGACGGAACTGCTGTCCTTGGTCTGGGAGATATCGGACCGGAAGCAGGTATGCCTGTAATGGAAGGAAAATGCGTTTTATTTAAAGCATTTGGAAATGTAGATGCATTTCCGCTGTGTATCAAATCCAAGGACGTAGATGAAATCGTAAATACCATTTATCTGATCTCAGGTTCCTTCGGCGGTGTCAATCTGGAAGATATCGCTGCACCAAGATGCTTTGAAATCGAAAAGAAACTGAAAGAAAAATGTGATATTCCGATCTTCCATGATGACCAGCATGGTACCGCTGTCATTACACTGGCAGGATTGACCAATGCTTTAAAGGTTGTTGGAAAGAAAAAAGAAGAAGTAAGAATCGTAATGAATGGTGCCGGCGCTGCAGCAATCGCAATCTGCAAGCTCCTTTTAAAAGCCGGATTTGCAGATATTACACTCTGTGACAGAAACGGTGCGATCTATGAAGGCCGTGAAGCAGGCATGAACCCGGTGAAAGAAGAAATGGCACTGGTTACCAACAAAACCAAAAAACAGGGCGCATTAAAAGATGTGATCGTTGGCGCAGACGTATTTATCGGTGTGTCCGCACCAGGCGCAGTGACGACAGAAATGGTAAAGACAATGGCAAACGATGCAATTATTTTTGCATGTGCCAACCCGACACCGGAAATCTTCCCGGATGATGCGAAAGCAGGCGGCGCAAGAGTGATTTCTACAGGAAGAAGTGACTTCCCGAACCAGATCAACAATGTGTTGGCATTCCCTGGAATTTTCAGAGGTACCTTTGATGTTCGTGCCAAGGATATCAATGATGAAATGAAGATCGCAGCAGCGGAAGCACTGGCAGGCTTGATTACAGATGAAGAATTAAATGAAGAATATATCATTCCGAAAGCATTTGATAAGAGAGTCGGTCCGGCAGTTGCAGCAGCGGTAGCCAAAGCAGCAAGAGATACAGGCGTAGCAAGAATCTAAGGAGCCTGCAATGAAGATTAAGATTCCATATAAACATACATTTTTAACATGTGATATTCCGGAAGAACATACGCCGGAGGTGCTGTGTCCGACACAGCACCGGAAGGCAGAAAAAGAGGCGGAAAGAGCACTTGTGGAGGAAGCACTGGCAGAGCCGATCGAGAGCGGCAGATTAATGGAGCTGGCCAAGGGCAAAAAGAAGATTACCATTATCTGCAGCGATCATACACGTCCGGTTCCGAGCAAACACATCATCCCCCCGATGCTTGCTGAAATCAGAAAAGGCAATCCGGAGGCGGAAATCACACTGCTTATTGCCACAGGAATGCACAGACCAACGACCCGGGAGGAACTGATCGATAAGTTCGGGTTGGAGATCGTAGAAAAGGAAAAAATCTATGTTCACCAAAGCAGGGAAGAGGATATGCTGACGGAAATCGGAACCCTTCCGTCAGGTGCATCATTGGTGATCAACCGACTGGCAGCGGAAGCAGATCTTCTGCTGAGTGAAGGATTTATCGAACCGCACTTTTTTGCGGGATATTCCGGAGGAAGAAAGAGCGTGCTTCCGGGTGTATGCGGCTATCAGACGGTGCTTGGAAATCATTGTGCGGGATTTATCTCCAGCCCAAAAGCCCGTACCGGGAATCTTTGCGGAAATCCGATCCATGAAGACATGATCGCAGCAGCGAAGATGGCAAAGCTTGCCTTTATTGTAAATGTTGTATTAGATGAGGAAAAGAAGATCGTAAAGGCAGTTGCGGGACATCCGGAATATGCCCATGCCAAAGGCGTGGAATTTTTAAAAGAACGGTGCCGTGTAAAGCCACAGAAAAAGGGTGAGATCGTGATCACTTCCAATGGCGGAGCGCCGCTGGATCAGAACCTTTACCAGGCAGTGAAAGGACTGACGGCAGCCGAGGCAGCGGCAGCGGAAGATGCAGTATTGATCATGTGTGCCAGCTGCAGCGACGGAAGCGGCGGAGAAGACCTGTATCATGCCCTTTGTGACTGCAGTACCCCAAAGGCGTTATATGAAGAGATTCAGACTCGCAGTCAGGAAGAAACCGAGCCGGATCAGTGGGAAGTACAGATCCTTGTTCGTATTATGAGCAGCTTTCCGGTCATTCTGATCTGCGATGAGGCCTTCCGAAAAACAGCGGAAGAAATGAAGCTGGAAACAGCAGCTTCTCTGGAGGAAGCATTTTTGATGGCAAAACAGAGAAAGGGCGAAACAGCCCATACTGTCGTCATACCGGATGGTGTTTCTGTAATCGTAGAGTAAGAGGACAATATGTAACATTACAGCAAAATAAAATAGAAACCGGAGAGGGCGTTAAGCCCTCTCTTTTTTGTCGGATTTTGAACATTTTTGCTACAAAAAAGAGAGAAGTATTTGTTAAAACTTGACAATGGTAGCGTATTAAAGTATAATTTTTTATAAGTTTTGTGCATAGGGAGTTATGTGAAAAACATAAATGACACAAAAGAAAATCGTAATAAGAGGAGAAAAGGATATGATTAGTAACGGTTTTACCTACATCGCATTTCTGATGTGTTTGGCAGGTGTTCTGCTTTTTGCAGAAAAGTACACAAAATCAGCAGTATTAAAAAAGGTATTTAACTATGTACCGCCATTGGTATGGATTTACGTGCTGAATATGATCTTCTGTACAGCAGGTCTTTTTAACTTTGTAGACAGTGGTGCGCAGGCAGCGTACTCCAATCTGAAAAACAATCTGCTTTATGCAATGATCTTTGTCATGCTGCTTCGTTGTGACATTAAAAGACTTGCAAAGCTTGGCGGACGTATGGTTGCCATCTTTTTAGGCGGTTCTGTCAGCATTATGCTTGGATTTATTATTGCATTTGTTATTTTCAAAGGTGCTCTTGGCGGCGGTGAATTTGCATGGCCTGCAATGGCAGCTCTTTGTGCTTCCTGGATCGGTGGTTCTGCAAACATGGCAGCGCTGGAAGCAGCATTCCCAATCGATCCGAGTGCTTACGGCTGTGCTCTTGCAGTAGATACTGTATTTTATTCTCTGTGGATCGCATTACTCTTGATCATGGTAAAACATGCCGGAAAATGGGATAAAGCAGTGAAAGCAGACACTTCAAAACTTCAGGCAGTTGCAGAAGCTACAGAAGCAGAAGCACACGGAGAAAAGAAAAAAGCAACTACTGCTGACTGGGTATTCCTTGTAGGTGTATCTTTGGCAGTTTCCGCACTTTCTCAGTGGGTTGGCGGTGTGTTAAACGGCTGGTTGGTTGCAGTTGGTCTGGATATGTTTGGTGCAAGCACCATGACAACCGTATTTGTAACTTTACTTGGTCTTGCATGTGCACAGACAAAGCTTGGAAAAGTTCCGGCAGTAGAAGAACTTTCCGGTCTTTACCTGTATGCGGTTGTTTCCTTACTGGCTTCCAAGGCTTCCCTGGCAGATCTGGTAAGTGCACCGATGTGGATCGTAGCAGGATTGGTTGTTTTAGTTATTCATGTAGTGGTATATTTCGTGCTTTCTAAATTATTCCACTGGGATCTCTGCATGGTTTCTACAGCGTCTCTGGCAAACATCGGCGGAAGTGCATCTGCACCGATCGTTGCCTCTGCGTACAATTCAGCATATGCAGGAATTGGTGTTTTAATGGGCGTATTTGGTGCTGCAATTGGTAACTTCTGCGGTATCATAGTTGCTTACATCATGCAGTTCCTCTGCTAGAAGAAACTTAAAAGAAAATCGGGCTGTCGCGTCTGCGGCAGCCTTTTGTATTAAAGG
>CAZOJX010000123.1:0-4949 GCA_964580255.1 uncultured Lachnoclostridium sp.
GACTTATGTGATCGAAGGAGCTATTACAGCGGAACAGTTATCTGCCATCAAATCTTTCTGTATCAATCCGGTAGATTCCAGAGAAACAGGGCTTGAGAAACCGGAAACCTTAGTAAGTAAATTTGAAGATCCGGAAGATGTAAAAATCTTTGATGGATTTCAAGAGATGGAAGAAGCAGACTTAAAAGAACTTTATGATTCTTTAGGACTTGCCATGACCTTTAAGGATTTCCAGCATGTACAGAACTATTTCCACGGAGAAGAAAAAAGAGATCCGTCCATGACAGAAATCCGCGTATTGGATACTTACTGGTCTGACCACTGCCGTCATACTACTTTCTCTACAGAATTGACAGATGTAGCCTTTGGAGAAGGCTACTATAAAGAGCCAATCGTAAAAACCTACGAAGCTTACTTAAAAGACCGTAAAGATGTTTACGGAGATCGCAAGGACAAGTTCGTGTGTCTCATGGATCTTGCCCTGATGGCAATGAAAAAATTGAAAAAAGAAGGAAAGTTACAGGATCAGGAAGAATCTGACGAGATCAATGCCTGCTCGATCGTTGTTCCTGTAGAAGTGGACGGACAGGTAGAAGAATGGCTTGTAAACTTTAAAAATGAAACACATAACCATCCGACAGAGATCGAACCGTTTGGTGGTGCTGCCACCTGCCTTGGCGGTGCTATCCGTGACCCGCTGTCAGGACGTACCTATGTATATCAGGCAATGCGTGTGACCGGTGCAGCAGATCCGACTAAATCCATGGAAGAAACCTTAAAAGGAAAGCTTCCTCAGAGAAAACTGGTTACAGGTGCTGCAGACGGCTACAGTTCTTACGGTAACCAGATCGGTCTTGCAACCGGCTATGTAAAAGAAATCTATCATCCGGATTACGTTGCAAAACGTATGGAGATCGGTGCTGTCATGGGTGCGGCTCCAAGACGGGCAGTCATCCGTGAAACCTCTGATCCGGGAGATATCATCATCCTTCTGGGGGGACGTACCGGACGTGACGGCTGCGGCGGTGCAACCGGTTCTTCCAAAGTTCATACAGAAAGCTCCATCGAAACCTGCGGAGCAGAAGTACAGAAGGGAAATGCACCGACAGAACGTAAGATCCAGAGATTATTCCGTCGCGAGGAAGTCAGCAAGCTGATCAAAAAGTGTAATGACTTTGGTGCCGGCGGTGTCTCCGTAGCCATCGGAGAACTGGCAGACGGATTGGTAGTCAATCTTGACAAGGTGCCGAAAAAGTATGCAGGTCTTGACGGAACAGAAATTGCGATTTCTGAATCCCAGGAACGTATGGCAGTGGTCGTAGATCCGAAAGATGTTGCTGCATTTATGGCTTATGCGGCAGAAGAAAACTTAGAAGCCACAGAAGTTGCAGTGGTAACAGAAGAACCTCGTCTGGTATTACAGTGGAGAGGAAAAGACATTGTTAATATTTCCAGAGCATTCTTAGATACCAACGGCGCACATCAGGAAACAAGCGTTGCAGTTGATATGCCAAGAGAAGACCACAAATATTTCGAAAGAAAAGAAGTAGGTGACGTAAAAGAAGCCTGGTTAAATACTTTAAAAGACTTAAACGTATGCTCCCAGAAAGGTTTGGTGGAAATGTTTGACAGCTCCATTGGTGCCGGCAGCGTACTGATGCCTTATGGCGGAAAATATCAGTTGACAGAAACACAGACGATGGTAGCAAAACTTCCGGTATTAAAAGGAAAGACTGATACCGTGACCATGATGAGTTATGGTTTTGATCCGTATCTTTCCAGCTGGAGCCCATACCATGGTGCAATCTATGCAGTAGTAGAATCTGTTGCGAAGATTGTTGCATCCGGTGGTGATTACAGCAAGATCCGTTTCACCTTCCAGGAATATTTCCGCAGAATGACAGAAGATCCTCATCGCTGGAGTCAGCCGTTTGCAGCACTTTTAGGTGCTTACAGCGCACAGATGGGCTTTGGACTTCCATCTATCGGAGGAAAAGACAGTATGTCCGGAACCTTCAATGAGATCGATGTTCCGCCAACACTGGTATCTTTTGCGGTAGATGTGGCAAGCGATAAGACCATGATCACTCCGGAACTGAAAAAGGCCGGAAACAAACTGGTATTATTAAGCATTGAAAAAGATGCCTATGACCTTCCGGATTATGGCTATCTGATGGATCAGTATGGTAAATTCCATGAAGATATCAAGGCAGGAAAGATTGTATCTGCGTACGCATTAGATTCTCACGGTGTGATCAGTGCAGTGAGCAAGATGGCATTTGGTAACGGTCTTGGGGTGAAGATCGAAGCCAATGTGGATCCAAGAGATGCATTTGCACCGGGCTTTGGCTGCATCGTTGCAGAAGTTCCGGCAGATCAGGTGGGAGAACTTTCTATTCAGTATACATTGATCGGTGAAGTCACAGAAAAAGACTTCTCTTACGGAAATGCAGTGATCACTCATGAAGAAGCAGTGACCAGCTGGAAGAAACCTTTGGAAGATGTATTCCCGACTGTTGCCGTAGACGGAAAAGAAGCAGTGGAAACACCGCTTTACAAAGCAGACAGCATTTATGTATGTAAACATAAAGTAGCAAAACCAACCGTATTTATTCCGGTATTCCCGGGTACCAACTGTGAATTTGACAGTGCGAAAGCATTTGAGCGTGCCGGTGCAGACACCATTGTCAAGGTATTTAAGAACTTAACCGCAGAAGACATCAGAGAATCAGTAGATGAATTTGAAAAATCCATCAACCAGTCCCAGATCATTATGTTCCCGGGCGGCTTCTCTGCAGGAGATGAACCGGACGGATCTGCAAAATTCTTTGCAACTGCTTTTAGAAATGAAAAGATGAAAGAAGCAGTAATGAAACTCTTAAATGAAAGAGACGGACTTGCACTCGGTATCTGTAACGGTTTCCAGGCATTGATCAAATTAGGACTGGTACCGCATGGAGAAATTGTAGGACAGACCAGCGATTCGCCAACATTGACCTACAATACCATTGGCCGTCACATTTCCAAGATGGTTTATACAAAGGTTGTGACAAATAAATCCCCATGGCTTCAGGAAGCAGAACTTGGCGGTGTTTACTGTAACCCGGCTTCCCATGGCGAAGGCCGTTTCGTAGCAAGCAAGGAATGGATCGACAAGCTCTTTGCTAATGGTCAGGTTGCAACCCAGTATGTGGACTTAAATGGAAATGCATCTATGGACGAAGAATGGAACATCAATGGTTCCTATGCAGCCATCGAAGGTATCACAAGCCCGGATGGCCGTGTCTTAGGAAAGATGGCACATTCCGAAAGACGGGGAGATTCTGTAGCAATCAATATTTACGGTGAACAGGATCTGAAGCTGTTTGAATCCGGTGTAAAATATTTTAAATAAGATGTAAAAAATAGAATGTTAAAAAACGGCTGCTTTATGAAATCATAAAGCGGCCGCTTTTTGCGTGGCTGATTACCACTAAAACTTTAAGAATTTACAAGATTAAAGTTGCACTTTGGCAAAATGTTTGGTAAAATCGAGGAAAACGTGGATAAACGAAGGAGAAATGATTTTATGATTGAATTACTTAAGAAGCTGAACAGCTTAAGTCTGATCGTGCGGATTGCCATCGGACTTGTGATTGGCGTTATTTTGGGACTTTTTGTTCCGCAGGCATCATTTATAACAATTTTTGGAAGTCTGTTTGTAGGGGCATTAAAAGGGGTAGCTCCGGTGCTTGTGTTTGTACTTGTGATCAGCTCTGTTGCCAAAGCAAGTGTTGGAATCGGTAAGAAATTTCGACTGGTAATTACATTATATATGGTGACTACCTTTTTAGCAGCTGTGGCTGCGGTACTTGCAAGCTATGCATTTCCAATTACATTACAGTTTGCCGGCGCAGCAGAGGGAACGGCACCGGCCGGAATCTGGGAAGTGCTGACAAATCTTTTGAACAATATTGTGGCAAATCCGCTCAGTTCTATCATCAATGCGAATTATATCGGTATTTTGACCTGGGCGCTGTTGTTTGGATTTGCATTAAGAGGTGCGTCAGACAGTACAAAAAATATTCTGACAGAGATTTCTGATGGCGTTTCTACAGTGGTTCGCTGGATCATTAATCTGGCACCAATCGGAATTATGGGTCTGGTATACAGTTCTGTGTCTGAATACGGTCTGGAAATCTTTACAAGCTATGGAAAACTGTTGGCAGTTTTAGTTGGCTGTATGCTGTTTATTGCACTGGTGGTGAATCCACTGATTGTAGCTTTCCTGTTAAAGAGAAATCCCTATCCGTTGGTATTTCGCTGTTTAAAAGAAAGCGGTGTCACAGCGTTCTTTACAAGAAGTTCTGCTGCGAACATTCCGGTAAATATGCAGCTTTGTGAAAAGCTTGGATTAGATAAGGATATGTATTCGGTTTCAATTCCATTGGGAGCGACCATCAATATGGACGGGGCAGCCATTACCATTACCGTTATGACATTGGCAGCTGCACACACCTTGGGAATTTCTGTGGATATTCCTACAGCGATTGTTTTAAGTGTACTGGCAACGCTGGCAGCTTGCGGCGCATCTGGTGTAGCGGGCGGTTCGTTGCTGCTGATTCCGATGGCATGTTCCTTGTTTGGAATTTCAAATGATATTGCAATGCAGGTTGTAGGTGTTGGATTTATCATTGGTGTGATTCAGGATTCAGTAGAAACTGCATTAAATTCTGCAGGAGATGTTTTATTTGCGGCTACAGCTGAATTCCATGAATGGCTCAAGGAAGGAAAAGAAATAAAATTTTAAGGGGAAAATGATTGGGGCTGCGCACGATATGCGCAGCCCCTTTTTTGAAAGTTGCTTTATTTCTTAATCTGTTCACCAAGAAGTGCTTCCAATTCCTTGATGCGTGCTTCAAGAGAATTGTTTTGAGCTTCAAGAGAGCTGTTTTGCACTTCAAGAGTAG
>CAZOJX010000124.1:0-4944 GCA_964580255.1 uncultured Lachnoclostridium sp.
GTCGAGAACCGGCTTAATTAATCCGGTAGCAATCTTTGAACCGGTAGAGCTGGAAGGAACGACGGTTTCCAGAGCTTCTGTGCATAATATCAGTGTGATGGAAGGACTGGAGCTTGGCATCGGAGACCGGATTGAGGTTTACAAAGCCAACATGATCATTCCTCAGATCGCTGAAAATAAAACTCGCAGCGGTCTTGCACCGATTCCGGAAAAATGTCCGACTTGCGGAGGAAGAACGGAAATCCGTCAGATTGCCGATGCAAAGGCACTGTACTGTACCAATCCGGAATGTCAGGCGAAGAAGATCAAATCATTTACCCTGTTTGTCAGCCGGGATGCGATGAATATGGAAGGCCTTTCGGAAGCTACCCTGGAAAAATTCATTGCAAAAGGCTTTATCCATGAATTTGCTGATCTGTTCCAGCTGGAACGATACGCAGAAGAAATCAAAAAAATGGAAGGCTTTGGGGAAAAGTCCTGTAATAATCTGCTGGAAAGTGTGGAAAAAGCGAGAAAAACAACGCTTCCTCGGCTGATTTACGGACTTGGAATCCAGAATATCGGCGTTGCCAATGCAAAAGTGCTGGCAAAGCAGTATCATTATGAGATTGAAGAACTGGAAAAAGCTTCTGTGGAGGAATTATCTGCCATCGACGGAATCGGTGAAGTGATCGCCGGATCCATCGAGGAATATTTTAGAAATGAGAAAAATAAAGAAAGCCTTGGCAGACTTTTACAGGAAATCACGCTGGAAAAACCGGAGGAAACAGGTACAGCTCAGATCTTTGAGGGAATGAACTTTGTTATTACCGGAAGTGTAGAGCATTTTGCCAACCGTAACGAGGTGAAGGCAGTGATCGAGGCCAGAGGCGGGAAGGTGACCGGAAGTGTGACCGGAAAGACACAGTATCTGATCAATAATGACACAACATCAAATTCGTCCAAAAACAAAAAGGCGAAGGAACTGAACATTCCGATCATTTCAGAAGAAGAATTTCTTCAGATGCTCGGGGAAGCATGAGGTAACTGAATATGAAATTCTTATTTGCAGCAGAAACTGCCCTGACTTTGGCAGATGCGGAAGAAGTGAAAAAGGAATTGGGAAAATTTAATCAGTGGCTGGAAGACCTGCTGCCGAGACTTCTGGATTTTATACTGCAGGTGGCATTGGCATTTGTAGTTCTGGCAATCGGTATGAAGGTGATCCGCTGGATCAGAAAAATCCTGAGAAAATCTCTGGAGAGAAACAATGCAGATACCGGACTGATCCAGTTTCTGGATTCCTTTGTAAAATATGCGTTGTATATTGTATTGGCACTGAGTATTCTTCAGCGTTTTGGAGTACAGACAACCTCCATCGTGGCGGCAATCGGTTCGGTAGGTGTTGCGATCGGACTTGCCCTGCAGGGAAGCCTGTCAAATTTTGCAGGCGGTGTGATCCTACTGCTTTTAAAGCCTTTTAAAGTGGGAGACTATATTGTTCAGGACAGCTTGGAAGGAACGGTCAGTGAAATCCAGCTTTTCTATACAACATTAACAACCGGAGACAACCGTAAGATCGTGATCCCGAACGGTCAGTTGGCGGATAACAGTCTGATCAACGTAACGGCGGCAGATATCAGACGCCTGGACATTCATGTGGGAATCTCTTATCAGAGTGATATGAAACAGGCGAAGGAAATCTTACGGAGATTGGGAAATGAGGACGCGGATACCTTAAAAGAGGAAGACCGGGCACCGATGGCAGCTGTGTATGAGCTGGGGGACAGTGCAGTGGATATGCTGCTGAGGGTGTGGACGCCTACAGAAAAATACTGGGAAGTAAAATTCCGGCTGACAGAGGCTGTGAAAGAAGCCTTTGATGAGGTTGGAATTGAAATTCCGTTTAATCAGCTGGATGTCCATGTGACGACAAACTAGCGGTGAATTTTTGGGGGAATATTTTTCCCGGAAGCGTGGATTTTGAGGAACGTTGGACTTGAAAAACGATTGCGAATGGTGTATTCTATATAGTTGAGAATAATTGAATATTAGGAGGTACCAATGAGACATTTAATGACTCCTTTGGATTTTTCGGTGGAAGAACTGGACAAGCTTTTAGAACTTGGCAGTGACATTGAAAAAAATCCTGAGAAATACGCACATGCCTGTGACGGAAAAAAACTTGCGACACTGTTTTATGAGCCAAGTACAAGAACGAGACTGAGCTTTGAAGCAGCCATGATGAACCTTGGAGGTAATGTACTTGGTTTTTCATCAGCGGCCAGCAGTTCTGCAGCGAAGGGTGAGAGCGTATCAGATACGATCCGCATGATTTCCTGCTATGCAGATATCTGTGCAATGCGTCACCCGAAAGAGGGAGCGCCGATGGTGGCGTCTCGAGTATCGTCAATCCCGGTTATCAATGCCGGAGACGGCGGACATCAGCATCCGACACAGACCTTAACAGACCTTTTGACGATCCGTTCCTTAAAGGGACGTCTGGATCATCTGGTGATCGGACTTTGCGGCGATCTGAAGTTCGGGCGTACGGTTCATTCCCTGATCAAAGCATTGTCACGCTATGAGGGGATCTCATTTGTACTGATTTCACCGGAAGAATTAAAAATTCCGGAATATATTCGTGAAGATGTTCTGGACGCTCAGAAAATTCCTTATCAGGAAGTAGAACATATCGAAGATGTTATGCCGGAGCTGGATATTCTCTACATGACACGCGTTCAGAGAGAACGTTTCTTCAACGAAGAAGATTATATCCGTTTGAAAGATTTCTACATATTAGATAAGAAAAAAATGTCACTGGCAAAGGACGATATGCTGGTACTGCATCCGCTTCCTCGTGTCAATGAAATTTCTGTAGAAGTGGACAATGATCCGAGAGCAGCATATTTTAAGCAGGTGCAGTATGGAGTTTATGTGCGTATGGCACTGATCCTCACATTACTGGGAATCGAGGTGTAGCATGTTAAATGTAGGTACAATTCAGGAAGGCTTTGTTCTGGATCACATTCAGGCCGGAAAAAGTATGGATATTTACAAATATCTGCATTTAGATGAACTGGATTATTGTGTTGCCATTATCAAGAATGCAAAGAGCAATAAAATGGGCAAAAAAGATATCATGAAGATTGAATGTCCGATAGATTTTATCGATATGAATGTCCTTGGGTTTATCGATCACAGAATTACAGTGAATATCATCAAGGATTCCGAAATCGTGGAAAAGAAAACTCTGGAACTTCCAAAGGAAGTAGTCAATGTGGTAAAATGCAAAAATCCACGCTGCATTACTTCAATCGAACAGGAGCTGGAGCAGGTATTTGTACTGACAGACCCGCGCAGAGAAATTTACCGCTGCAAATGGTGTGAGGAAAAATACCGCGGCAGATTAAGAAAAGAAAAAAAATAGCGGAAATAAAGAAAAAAGGCGGATTCTTAAGGAATCGGCCTTTTTTCTGTTTGAAACAGGGCTTCGTAAAAGAGCCCCAACACGAACCATAAGGGTGCATAGTCCAGGCGGATCACGCCATTGATCTGAAAGGGACTTGCAGAATAGTCCCACGGACAGATTCCCAGTTTTTTTAGGAAACTTCCGGTGACAAATTCTACAAAAAAGATATGCACCATGTAGATCAGCCCTCTGGTAAAGGTGCCAAACCGGCGGTAAAGGCGGGAAAGAGGACCGATCAGAGCAGCACAGCCATAGATCGGAAACATCCAGAGGGAGGATTGACCGATCAGCTTGAAGCGGCCGTCTAATAGGGAGTGGAGACCGGTCCAGAGAATTTCAGCGCACCAGCCGATTGCGCCGCAAAGGATAAATTTGTTTTTCATATAGGGAAGTATGCCCGACTTTTAGAATAATATGTTTGAAAAAACAGGAAATTGGGTATATACTGTTACCATTCAACGTGATGCAGTGAGGAAAAGAAAAATGACGGATTTACTTGTGTTAAGAGATGAGATTGACGAAATTGACCGGCAGATGGTGGAGCTTTTTGAAAAGCGTATGGAAATCTGCGCAGAGGTTGCAGAATATAAGATCCGAACCGGAAAAAAGGTTTTGGACAGAGAAAGGGAACTGAGCAAATTAAAGGCACTCGGCGAACTGGCTCATTCGGAATTTAATCGGCATGGAGTGACGGAACTGTTTCAGCAGGTGATGGCCATGAGCCGGAAACTGCAGTATCAGCTGCTGGAACAGAACGGAGTCAGCAGCAGTCTGGATTTCGAATGTGTGGACACTTTGGAAAAAGAAAATGTGCGTGTGGTTTATCAGGGACTGGAGGGAGCCTATGCACATCAGGCGGCTTTGGAATATTTTGGAGCAGAAGCGGACTGTTTTCATGTAGAACGCTGGCGTGACGCCATGGAGGCGATCCGGGAAGGAAAAGCGGATTATGCGGTGCTTCCGCTGGAAAATTCTACAGCAGGAATTGTCAGTGATAATTATGATCTCTTAAAGGAATACAGTAATTATATTGTGGGAGAAAAAGTGATCAGCATTGACCATGTGCTGATGGGACAGCCGGAAGCGGAGCTGTCAGATATTGAGACTATTTATTCTCACCCGCAGGCACTGATGCAGTGTTCTAAATTCCTGGATGAATGCAGGGAATGGAAGCAGATCAGTGTGAATAACACTGCGGTAGCAGTAAAGCAGGTGAAAGACAGTCAGGATAAGACAAGAGCTGCCATCGGAAGCCGTCAGGCGGCAGAATACTATGATCTGAAGATCCTGAAGGAAGGAATCTGTCATGGAAAGACAAATTCTACCAGATTTATCATAGTGACCAACCGGAAGATTTATGAAAAAAATGCGGATAAGATCAGTATTTGTTTTGAAGTACCTCACACCAGCGGAAGTCTTTATAATATTTTGTCCCATTTTATTTATAATGATCTGAATATGAACAAGATTGAGTCCCGCCCGATCCCGGAAAA
>CAZOJX010000125.1:0-4872 GCA_964580255.1 uncultured Lachnoclostridium sp.
GTAATAATAGTAATTATTACTGATTTTAGTATATCATAAATTTTACTTTTGTCAATGGTATTTTCTATTATTTTTACCATTTAGGATTTTTTGATACATGCTGAACAAATTCCACTGAAATCTAAATTTGCCTGTTCAATGATCCCACTGAAATTTACCGGTACGAGGCCGGAAAAGTCAGGTTCCTGAGGAAACTCCAGGTCTTCAACTCGTCCACAGCAGTTACAGGTAAAGTGGTAATGTGGCATGGTATTGGCATCAAATCGATCCGGGCCGTTACAGGTGATCTTTTTGATTTCGCCGATTTCTGAAAGAAGCGAAAGATTCCGATAAACGGTTCCTAAACTGATATTCGGAAAAGCTTCTTTTACATGAGCATATACCATGTCGGCAGTGGGATGATCGGTTCTTCCCATCAGAAACTCTTTGATACAGTCTCTTTGCCGGCTGCGTTTTAATACTGCCATGAATCCTCCTTTCTCAAATGAAAACAATAACTGTTACTGATATGAGTATAAAATAAAAGGGCTGACATTGCAACCCTTTTTTGAAAATATTTAAAATTATTTTAGCTGATAGAGAAGTTCCTCAAAACAAACACCATCGTTAAGAGGAATATCATATTCTATGGATTTGAGAATGCATTTCTTTATAAATAAAGAGGCTTTACGGACAGAAGTATAAAATTCTACGCCATTGACCGCATCAGCTGCCACGATCGCAGAAAAAATGTCTCCGGTGCCGCAGCGGGAGGTACCCACCTTGTGGGTTTTGATCACAGAAGGTTCCTTGCCGGATTCCCAGCAGTAGTTGGCAATGTAGCTGCCCTGAGGGATTCCGGTGATCACGATCTTTTTCGGTCCCATCTGTTCCAGCTTTTGCGTCAGTTCGGCAAGCTCCTTTAACCGCCAATTTTTTTTGTAGGGAGTATCTGTCAAAATGCAGGCTTCCGTCAGATTCGGTGTGATAATGTCTGCGTAAGGAACGAGATGCTTCATTTTCTGACAGAGTTCTTCTGTATAGGTAGTGTAAGCTTTTCCGTCATCGCCCATGATCGGATCCAGGATTACAATGGTGTGATCGGATTTAAAGGATGTCAAAAAATGCTGTACGATCTCAATCTGTCTGGCAGAGCCTAAAAAACCGGAGCAGATACCGTCAAAGGTCAGTCCTAATTTTTTCCATTCCTCTATATAAGGAACCATTTGAGCCGTAAAATCTTCAAAAAAGAAGCTGTCATAAGCAGTATGATTGCTGAAAATGGAAGTTGGCAGCGGACAGCATTGTATTTTCATATGAGAAATGATCGGAAGCTCTACTGAGATCGAGCATCGGCCGAAGCCGGAAAGATCATTGATAAGTGCGATTTTTTTCTGCTGATTGTGATCATGCATGGTTTGATTTCCCTTCAATGTTTTCTAAGTAATAGTATAGAAGAAAAGCAGCATTTAGGAAACAGCCAATTTTCAAAAAATGAAACAGGCAGATGGGTATTTTTCTGTTAATTTTTACAAGTGATTGACAAGAAAAGACAGAATTGTTATGATGGTTGTAACATTTTTGTAATAAACGCAGGAAATCGTTAATGAATTGAGGTACACATGAAACGTAAAATTTTGATTTATACATTTGCAGCCGCGACGGTGCTTTTTGCAGGAAGCCTGGAGTCAAAGGCTGCATCATTGAGTCTGGGAGGAAGTACAGGAATCACCAGTGCCCTGGAAAACTACCAGGAAAATACCATCAATGCAGACATCAAGATCAAGGAATATTTAGATGCTGCAGCGGTTACGAAAAACATCTGCATTGCAAAAGTCAATGACTATGTCAATGTGAGAAAAGGTCCAAGTGAGGAAGAAGAAATCGTAGGAAAGTTATACGATAAATCTGCCGGACAGGTTTTAGAAGAAGCAGATGGATGGTATAAAATTTCCTCCGGATCGATTAAAGAAGGTTATGTAAAGAAAGAATATGTGGCAGTCGGCGAAGAAGCGGAAACGCTTGCAAAAGAGGTTGGCACGAGAATGGCGACTGTTATCACAGAAACATTGCGTGTTCGTGAAGAAGCCGGTACAGACAGTGCGATCCTGGGCTTGATTCCGGAAGGGGAAGAACTGGTCGTAAAAGAAGAAGTGGAAGGCTGGGTAAAGGTTTCCATCGAAGAAGGTGACGGCTGGGTATCGATTGATTATGTAACACTTCGTACAGATTATGTACAGGCAGAATCCAAGGAAGAAGAACAGGCTCGTCTTGCAAAAGAAGAAGCAGCAAGAAAGGCAGCCAATGCTGCAGCTGCAAAGAAATCCGGTTCTTCCAAAAACCAGAGTGTTGGAAATTCTGCAGGATCTTCTTCAGGCCGCGCAGTTGCAAACTTTGCAAGCCAGTTTGTGGGAAATCCATATGTATATGGCGGAACAAGCTTAACAAACGGTGCGGACTGCTCCGGCTTTGTTATGAGTGTTTATGCAAACTTTGGTGTATCATTGCCTCATTCCTCCAGTGCATTAAGAAGCGTTGGTTATGGAGTTTCTCTGGCAGATGCACAGCCGGGTGATATTATCTGCTATTCTGGCCATGTAGGAATCTATGTAGGAAATAACACCATTGTACATGCAAGTACAGCGAGAACAGGCATTAAATTTACCTCTCCGGTAAATTACAGACAGGTGCTTGCAGTAAGACGTATATTCTAATATAGGAAATAAGTAGTACAGGGCTGATAGAAATATCGGTCCTGTATTTTGTCATAAAAGGGAAAACATAAGGAGAATAAAAATGGAAAAAGTAAGATTGATCGCATTGGATATGGACGGAACGCTGTTTAACGGAAAAGGAGAGATTTCCCCAAAAGACAGGGAAACATTAAAAAGAGCGACCGATGCAGGTGTCGCAGTGGCGGTTGCGACAGGAAGGGCATATTCTGAGCTCCCGATCCAGCTGCTCTATGAGGTAGGTGTCCGTTATGCAATTACAGGAAATGGTTCCGGAATTTACCGGCTGCCGAATCAGGAATGCGTTTTTTCTGATTGTATGGACAATGAGCTTGTCTGCCGGATTCTTCGGGAACTGAAAACATTGGATATTTATTATGATATTTATTTGGAAGGGCTGGTATATGCGCCGAATTCTGTGCGTCCGGTTATCAGAAAAATGGGTATGCCGGAATCCCTTCATGAGCACATTGAAAAGACCCGAATCTTTGTGGACGATCTGGAGGATTATTTAAGAAACTGTGGAAAACAGGTTGAAAAAACCACATTGAATTTTGCCTATCTGGAAGACGGCACCTGTCTTGGAAGGGCGGAAAGTGCGGCAATTCTGGATCGTTATCCACAGGTGGACTATTTATGCGGCGGATTTCATAACTGGGAATTTACAAGAGCAGGCGTAAGTAAGGGAACCGGACTTCGGATTCTGGCAGAGCGTCTGGGCGTGCCGATGGAGCTTACCATGGCGTGCGGCGATTCGGATAACGATCTGGCTATGCTTGAGGCTGCAAAGGTAGCAGTTGCCATGGAAAATGCAAAGGAATCCGTGAAAAAAGCAGCGACATTTATTACCTTATCCAATGAGGAAAGCGGTGTCGCTTATGCAGTGGAAAAGTTTGCTTTAGGGGAAAATGACAGTGTGGAAAAGTAATCCACATTTTCCACAACCCCGGTGTGGATAAATTATGTGGACGAAAAAATAGGAATCGTCAATTTGCACAATGAAAAAAAATTGTCGAAAAAAAATGTCCAAACTTCAAAAAATTGAAAAAAAGTTATCCACAATCAAAAATGTGAAAAATATGGTAAATTTCGAGTTATCAACTAAGTTATCCACTTTATCCACATCAAAAAAATGGAATTTTGACAGTTTACATATTTTTTTTTGAAACAAATGTTTTGTTAATTTTTGATAAAGTTCATAAATGTGGATATGTTTTTGAGAAAAAATGTTGACAATTTCGATGTCAAAAAATGGTGAAAAATGGCTGTGAATTGTCTGAAAATTCAGAAAAAATAGTAATGCTTTTCTTTTCGCCCTGTTTGGTGTAGAATGTGGATATTGAAAAAAGGAGAGAAGAACGATTATGCGTTTAAGAAATATCAAAGGATCCCGGGAAGTGATCGGATCCAGTAACTATGTTGTACATGAGGAAGAAACCAAAGCCGGAACCTGGCATGAGATCTTTGGAAATGACCACCCGGTTTATATCGAGGTTGGTATGGGAAAAGGTCAGTTCATTATGGAACTGGCAAAACGTCACCCGGAAAATAATTATGTAGGGATTGAAAAATACAGCAGTGTTCTGCTTCGTGCATTGGAGAAAATGGATCAGGAAGAAACACCGCTTCCAAATCTGGTTTTTATCCGTATGGACGCAGAAAACATTGAAAAAGTATTTGCAGAGGGAGAAGTGTCCGGAATCTATCTGAATTTCTCTGATCCATGGCCAAAAGACCGTCACGCAAAGAGACGTCTGACCAGCACCACCTTCTTTGGCAGATATGATAAGATCCTGAAAAAGGACGGAAAGGTAGAATTTAAGACAGACAACAGACCTTTGTTTGAGTTTTCTTTGGAATCCGTTAAGGAAGCCGGCTGGAATCTGGTAGAATATACCTTTGACCTTCATCATCATGAAACTATGAATGAAGGAAACATTATGACGGAATATGAGCAGAAATTTTCCTCTATGGGAAACCCGATCTGTAAGCTGATCGCAGACCGCTAAAACGGAATTACAAAAAAATTAAAAAAAATGAAAAAAGTACTTGCATTTTTTTAATGGAATGTATATAATAACTCTTGCGTTGAAAAAATGCAGACAGATGCACCTTTAGCTCAGTTGGTAGAGCACCTGACTCTTAATCAGGGTGTCCAGGG
>CAZOJX010000126.1:0-4868 GCA_964580255.1 uncultured Lachnoclostridium sp.
GTATAAGAGAAATGCATCAGCTGTTTGTCATTCACAAAGATTACAAATGTTGGCGGTTTTACGGATACCTGTGTCGTATAGTAAATTTTCAGACGTTTTCCCTTGTCTGAAGGCGGCTGCTGCAGTGCTACCGCTTCGGTAATGATCTCATTTAAGACACCTGTCGCAATACGGAGGGTCTGATTTTCAATAACCATATCGATGGTCTCAAACAGCTTCGGAAGTCTCTGTCCGGTCACTGCGGAAACAAATACCATCTCTGCATAAGGCATGTAAGCCAATGTCTCTCGGATCTTGTTCTGGAATTCATAAATAGTCTTATCATTTTTTTCAATAGCGTCCCATTTGTTGACTACGATCACGATACCTTTTCCTCTGTCATGAGCAATTCCTGCGATCTTAGCATCCTGCTCTGTAATTCCTTCTGTGGCATCGATGACCATCAGCACGACATCTGCGCGTTCTACGGCAGATACGGTACGGATAATGCTGTAACGTTCCAGTTCTTCTTTGATCTTGTTCTTTCTTCGAAGCCCGGCCGTATCGATAAATACATATTCCTTTCCATTGTAAACAATGTCCGTATCGATGGCATCACGGGTTGTTCCTGCAATATCAGATACGATTACACGATTTTCTCCTGTCAGTTTGTTGATAATGGAGGATTTTCCTACATTCGGCTTTCCAACGATTGCAATCTTCGGTCTTTCATCTTCTTCTGCTTCTTCTGATCCTTCCGGGAAATGTTTTACTACTTCGTCCAGCATGTCACCGATTCCCTGACGGTTTGCTGCGGAGATCGGCATTGGATCACCGATTCCCAGGTTGTAAAATTCGTAAACATCTGCAATAAATTTCTGGTAGCTGTCCACCTTATTTACGCAAAGTACCACCGGCTTTTTAGAACGGCGCAGCATATCTGCCACTTTACCGTCAGAATCCACCAGTCCCTGTTTTACATCTGTCATGAAAATGATCACATCTGCCGTATCAATGGCGATCTGTGCCTGTTCTCTCATCTGGGACAGAATGATATCTCCGGAATCCGGTTCAATACCGCCGGTATCGATCAATGTAAAATTATGGTTCAGCCAGGTTACGTCCGCATAGATACGGTCACGTGTAACACCAGGAGTGTCTTTTACGATGGAGATATTATCTCCTGCTAATGCATTAAACAATGTAGATTTTCCTACATTCGGTCTTCCTACCACCGCTACGATTGGTTTGCTCATTTTTCTACCTCACTTCTTTTATCTGATCACATGATGCAGCAGAACTGCACCATCGGAATCAACAATTTCAATCGGAATCTGTAATGCTTCCGAAAGTTCCTGTACTGTAATATCGTCTAAAAATACTTCTTCACCGGATCTTAACATGTGACATGGAAGAAGAAGCTTTTCTCCCAGCGCTTTGCCGGAAAGCTGCTTTTTCAGATCCTGGCCTGTAATCAATCCTGCCACTGTGATCCTTTCCCCGAAAAATTCATTGGTAATGTCATATACTGTCACCTCTGTATTCGGGAATTTTAATTTTAGTTCCTCCATATACCTTTTAAGGAACGGTGCTGCCAGTTTCCCGGTTGCAATGGAAAGCTTTCTTTCCTTTGTATCGCCGTCAGCCTGCTCCAGTGCCTCCGAAAATTCCGTTTCCAGAAGTCTTAACATGCCCACGCCGTTTTCCAGCTGAAGATATCCATCATAGGAGACTTCCTCCGGAAGGGGTTCTTCAGCCAGAAGATACCATTCATCGCTTGCATGAATGAAATGAACGCCAAATTCCTCATAGGCTTTTTTCTGCCATCGCTCAATCTGAGCAATGACTCTTTTGGCATCTTCTTTATTAAATGGCTCCAGCGGTTCCAGACCTTCCCGGAACTTGCTGAGTCCTACCGGTACCACCGAAACACTCTGCAGCTGCGGAAGATACCTGTACAGATCCTTTAAGGATCGTTCCAGTTCCTCACCATCATTCCAATTTTTACAAAGTACAATCTGTCCGTTGATCGTAATTCCGGCCTCCACCAGCCGGTCTGCAATCTTCAGTGCATCACCAGCAAATCGATTATGCAGCATCTGGCAGCGCAGCTGAGGATTGGTTGTCTGAAACGAAATATTGATCGGAGACAGCTTATAGCGAATGATCTTTTCCACATCTTTTTCTTTTAGATTTGTCAGAGTCACGTAATTTCCCTGCAGGAAAGAAAGTCTCGTATCGTCATCTTTAAAATAAAGAGTGTCACGCATTCCCGGCGGCATCTGGTCGATAAAGCAGAAAATACATTTGTTCGTACAGTGTCTGTAATCGTCCATCATTCCGTTTTCAAAGGAAACGCCCAGATCTTCCTCAAATTCCTTTTCAATTTCCAGCTCCCATTCCTCTCCGTTTGCTTTACGGACCAGGAGCTCTACATATTCTTCATTCATCATATAATGATAATCGAAGACATCTTCTATTGTATTTCCATTGATCTTTAACAAGATATCTCCGGCTTCCAGCTCCAGCTCTTCAGCAATGCTGCCCGGCTCTACACTTGCGATCACATGTAAATGTTCCTTCATTCTTTCACCTGTTTCTTCCTTCTGTGTGAGAAAGGCACACCCTCCCCACTGTAAAATTACACGATTTTACTATAATATATTTGCTCTCAAAAATCAACTTCTGTCTTGACTCTATATATGTCGAATGATAGAATTTATTAGGTATGACTTTGTCGAAAAACCAATTCATTATTTCAGCTTATGAAAAGAACTCAAGGGAGGAAGCTATGTCAGTAAATGACCAATTTAACAGTACGATTCCGGTAGGTCCGTTAAAGCTTGCCGTATTAGACAGCGCAAAGGAATTAGGGGATAAGATCGATCAGCACATCAAAAATTTCCGTGTTGAAAGAGATCATGAGCACAAAGCAAACATTCACTTTGCAGGATATGAGGAGGACAGTTACAAAATTGACTGTGCATGCCCTCGTTTCGGTTCCGGTGAAGCCAAAGGGCAGCTTCGTGAATCTGTTCGCGGTGCAGACCTTTTCGTTCTCGTAGACGTATGCAATTACAGCTTAACTTACAAACTCTGCGGACATGAAAATCACATGTCTCCGGACGATCACTACCAGGATCTGAAACGTATCATCTCTGCCGCAACAGGCAAAGCCAAACGAATCAACGTGATCATGCCGTTCCTTTATGAAAGCCGTCAGCACAAACGTACCAAACGGGAATCTTTGGATTGTGCCTATGCTTTACAGGAATTAAAAGATATGGGTGTTTCTAACATCATTACCTTTGATGCCCATGACCCGCGTGTACAAAATGCCATTCCTTTGAGTGGATTTGATTCTTTCCAGCCGCCTTATCAGTTTATCAAAGGCCTTTTGAAAGCAAATCCTGACATCATTCTGGACAATGACCATCTGATGATCATTTCTCCGGACGAAGGTGCTATGGGACGTGCCGTTTATTTCTCAAACGTTCTCGGTGTTGACATGGGAATGTTCTATAAACGCCGCGACTACTCTACCATCGTAAACGGAAAAAATCCGATCGTTGCCCACGAATTTTTAGGTGACGACGTTGCAGGAAAAGACGTCATCGTCATTGACGATATGATTTCCTCCGGCGGAAGTATGTTAGATGTTGCAAAACAGGTAAAAGAACGTGGTGCAAAACGTGTCTTTGTATGTACGACCTTTGGCCTGTTCACTGACGGATTTGAAAAATTCGATGAATATTACGAAAAAGGCTACATTTCCAGCGTCGTAACTACCAACCTGACTTACCGTTCCCCGGAACTTTTGACAAAACCTTACTATGTGGAAGCTGATATGAGTAAATACCTGGCTATGATCATCGATTCCTTAAACCATGATATTTCTATTTCCTGCGTTCAGGATCCGACAGAAAAGATCAAAAAGCTTTTGGATACCCATCAGACGAAATAATGATTTTTTAACAGCGGTTTACTTTTTTGAAAAAATGTATTAGAATCTACAAATGTAGCAAAATCTAGAAATGTATATAATAAAAAATAGCAAAGGAGATTTAGTTATGAAGATTTCATCACTGCAGAAAGCTAGATATGAGTATTCTCCAAAGCTGCCTGGAATGTTAAGAAACGGAATTTCTGACATTTGTGTAAACGAAGGCGCTGAAACTCAGAGCGTAGCTGACCAGGAAAAGATCAAAGCTCTTTTCCCAAATACTTATGGTAAAAAGGAAATTACCTTCCAGAAAGGACAGAATACTTCCGAAGCAAAGAAACAGATCGTTGGTGTTATCCTTTCCGGCGGACAGGCTCCTGGCGGTCACAACGTAATCTGCGGTTTATATGATGCTTTAAAAGCAACAAACCCTGAAAACGAACTTTTCGGCTTCAAGGGCGGTCCAAGCGGACTGATCGAAGACGACTACCTTGTTTTCGATGATGAATATATCAACCAGTACAGAAATACCGGCGGATTTGATATCATCGGTTCCGGAAGAACAAAATTAGAAACTGAAGAACAGTTCGCAATCGTTGCTGAAGTTTGCAAAAAACACGGCATCACAGCTGTTGTAATCATCGGTGGAGACGATTCCAACACAAACGCTGCTGTTCTCGCTGAATATTTCGCAGCACACAACACAGGCGTTCAGGTAATCGGCTGCCCGAAGACCATCGACGGCGACTTAAAGAACGAAGATATCGAATGCTCTTTCGGTTTCGATACCGCTACAAAAACATACAGCGAAATCATCGGTAACATTGAAAGAGATGCAAACTCTGCTAAGAAATACTGGCATTTCGTAAAAGTTATGGGACGTAGTGCTTCTCACGTTGCTCTGGAATGCGCTTTAAAGACACAGCCAAACATCTGCTTAGTATCT
>CAZOJX010000127.1:0-4842 GCA_964580255.1 uncultured Lachnoclostridium sp.
ATAAATCCTGCACCTGCAGATACTTTTAAGTTACGTACAGTAACTTCGAAGTCTTACCTGTTTCATCAACATCGATCTTGCATGCAGCCGGAACTTTTGGTAAACCTGGCATTGTCATGATCTCACCTGTTAATGCAACGATAAATCCTGCACCTGCAGATACTTTTAAGTTACGTACAGTAACTTCGAAGTCTTTTGGAGCACCCAGTTTTGTCTGGTCATCAGTGAAGCTGTACTGTGTTTTAGCCACACAGATCGGAAGGTTTCCGTAGCCCATATCTGTTAACTGTTTTGCCTGTTTCTGAGCATTTGCTGTCAGAACAACGCCGTTACCATGATAGATTTTCTTAACGATTGCGTTCAGTTTATCTTCGATGGTTCCTTCTAATTCATAAGAATAGTGGAAATCGTTTGGTTCTTCAACTAATCTTAATACTTCTTCAGCTAACTTGATACCGCCTTCGCCGCCTTTTGCCCAAACTTCTGAAAGAGCAACATTTACGCCGAGTTCTTTACATTTTGCTTCTACAAGGTCAAGTTCTGCCTTTGTATCTGTTGGGAATGCATTGATTGCAACAACACATGGTAAACCATATACGTTTTTGATGTTGTCAACGTGCTGTAACAGGTTTGGAAGACCTTTTTCAAGAGCTTCTAAGTTTTCGTTGTTTAAGTCAGCTTTTGCAACACCGCCGTTGTATTTTAATGCACGAACGGTTGCTACGATAACAACTGCGCTTGGTTTTAATCCAGCCATACGACATTTGATATCGAGGAATTTTTCTGCACCAAGGTCAGCACCGAATCCAGCTTCTGTGATTGCATAATCAGCTAATTTCAGAGCCATCTTTGTAGCTGTTACGGAGTTACATCCATGAGCGATGTTTGCGAATGGTCCACCGTGAACGATTGCAGGTACATGTTCCAGTGTCTGAACTAAGTTTGGTTTTAATGCATCTTTTAAGAGTGCTGCCATAGCGCCCTGTGCATTTAAATCACCAGCAGTTACCGGTTTCTGTTCTGATGGTTTTCCGTATGTATAACCAATAACGATTCTGGATAATCTTTCTTTTAAGTCTGTGATGTCACTTGCAAGACAGAGAACAGCCATGATTTCAGATGCAACTGTGATATCGTATCCGTCTTCTCTTGGTGTTCCGTCTGTTCTTCCGCCAAGACCATCTACTACGTTACGGAGCTGACGATCGTTCATATCAACGCATCTTCTCCATGTGATCTTTCTTGGGTCAATGTTTAATTCATTTCCCTGGAAGATATGGTTGTCGATCATTGCTGCAAGTAAGTTGTTTGCTGCACCGATTGCATGGAAGTCACCTGTGAAATGAAGGTTGATATCTTCCATTGGAACTACCTGTGCATATCCGCCGCCTGCTGCGCCGCCTTTTACACCGAATACAGGTCCTAAGGACGGTTCACGCAGTGCAACCATAACTTTTTTGCCGAGTCTCTGCATACCATCAGCAAGACCTACAGTTGTTGTTGTTTTTCCTTCTCCTGCCGGAGTTGGGTTGATCGCTGTTACAAGGATCAGTTTTCCATCTTCTGCGTTTGTTTCTCTTAAGAGATTGTAGTCGATTTTTGCCTTGTAATTACCGTACTGTTCCAGATATTTTGGATCAATACCGGCCTTTGCAGCAACTTCTGTGATCGGCTGCATCTGTACTTCCTGTGCGATTTCAATGTCAGATTTGAATCCCATTGTAAAATCCCCTTTCATGCCTCATGATTTTAATTTTTCGCTATATAATTACATCAAAATCACTATTGTGATTGATGTATCACATACTTGTATTATACACATTAACCATTTTTTTGTAAAGTGCTTTTGTTAAATTTTTGTCAATGTCGATATTTAATTATCGAATCATACCTTTTACGGTTGTGATGGAAATATCTCCTGCCACCACCATATCTTCCGCATAAAATCCGCCTAAGAAATTATCTTCATAGAGGATCTGTGCTGACGGCGGAAATTCCTCATCAGCTTCCCAAAAGATAAAACGCATATGATAATGATTGATCAATTCAAATTCATACGCCACATCTCCCATTTTGATCGGTGTGGCACCCAGTCGTTCCATGGCATCTTTGAACTTCGGAAGCTTATAGCCAAAGCCATAAGTCAGTCTGGAAATGCATCTTCCCGTAAACGGTTGAAGATACAGTTCCCCGTAGGTCGGCACTTCACGAAATGTAATATATTTTCCGGTTCCTACTGCACATCTTCCTTCGATCAAATATCTCATGACAAAGGTTCTGGACGGAATATTTTCCATAAGAATCAGATAAGCATCTTCCTTCTCAGTTTTCGGGGTAATGTGAAACTCCGGAAAACTGATGCCGTATTCAAATCCCATCAGACGAACCTGAAACTCTTTCTTTTCTTCGTCATAAGGAATCTGACAGCGTTCGGAAACCTCCTTCGGATCCAGTTTTTCATACTTTGCCAGATAATATTCAAATGGTTTTTCTTCTTTATTATTTTCTATCTGTTTGTTTTCTGTCTGCATTGGACGAAACGTCTCTTTCTATAATTTCTGTTTTTATCATTTTCCAAGTTAAAGATTACCCTACGCTTGGGAACAATGATGCATTGGTATGCGGAAGGAAACATGCTGCCACAAACTCATCCATATATCCCGGTGTGGTACTCAGTTCCATATAAGTCATATTTTTGCTCAGCTCATATACCTTTTCTTCTGCTTCCTCTGACAGTACCATAGCATATGCGCCTGCCAGAGAGGAGTTTCCGATGTAATGATATTTTTCGACACCGATATCCGGGAACATTCCAATGTTCACTGCATTCTGCATATTGATACCGCTTCCGATACCTCCGGCAACATAGACATTCTCGATCATGGACACATCAAAGTCCAGGGAGGTCAGCATCGTATAAATCGCTGAGAAGATCGCTCCTTTAGCACGAATGAAGTTATCAATGTCAACTTCATTGATCTCAATATCCTTTACACTGCCCGCTTCTTCTTTGGTTGCCAGCACATAGCTGCCGATTCCGTATTTATCATGACGGACTCTATCCCCTTCGCGGACAAATTTTCCGTTGGCGCCGATGATCTTGCATCTAAAGAGCTCCGCAATCACATCAATGATTCCGGAACCGCATAAACCAACCGGTTTTGTTCCTTCTTCTCCTACGATCTTATAGGTCGGCTCCATAGTTTCCGGATCGATGGTACATGCTTCGATGGCACCGTCTGTGGCACGCATACCGCAGGAAATGTCACCGCCTTCGAATGCAGGACCTGCAGAACATGCGCAGCTCATCATAAAGTCAGAGTTTCCGAAAACAAGTTCTCCGTTAGTTCCAAGGTCAACGAACAGGCTGAATTCTTCCTTTGCCCATACCATGCTGACTAAGGTACCTGCGGTAATGTCTCCGCCCACATAACTTCCGATATTCGGTGCAATGATCACTCTCGCATCCGGGTGAATATTAAGTCCCAGATCCCTTCCGTGAATGCTGTTTGTTTCAAAGAAAGTCGGAATAAACGGTTCCATACGAATCGGATCCCCGTCTACACCTACCAGCAAGTGGTTCATGGTCGTATTTGCACCAATACTCATGCTGTAAATGGATTTCGGTGAAACCTTTGCTGAACGGCACATATTTAAGATCATCGGATTGATGGTTTCATCAATAATGGCTTTTTGAAGCTTTTCTACACCACCCGGCTTCTGCTGCTCAATGATACGGTTGATAACATCTGCACCATAGCGGATTTGTCCGTTTCCGGAAGAAGCCTTTGCAAGGATCTTTCCGCTGATCAGATCTACGATCACACCGGTCACACTGGTGGTACCGATATCGATTGCAAGTCCTGCTGCAATCACATCTTCTGCCGGGAGAATATCGTAAACAAATACTTCGTTTTCTTTTACTGTGGCAACCACCTTTACATGAAACTTACCTTCACGTAAGACCTTTGCCATTTTCTGAAGTACGACAAAGGATAAACGAATGTTTTCTTTCCCAGTCTGTGCTTCTAACGCCCACACAAGACGTTCATTGTCCGGCATAGTGTCATCTAAAGTCGGTTCTTCCATCTGAACTTCCAGAATTTCGAAGCTGTTATGGAATCCCACACCTGCCGCTTTAATTTCTTCAGTTGCTTTATCAAAAATCCGGATTTCTTCCGGAGAGCTTAAATCTGCCACCTTCATTCTGCTCTTATAAGCAGATGCGATGTCCGGTACCAGCACCTCCACATCTCCTGTGATCGTACTTACACAAGAGAGTCTCCATCCGTCGTTATATTCTTCTTCACTAATATGACGGGTTTTCTTAGAATCCAGTTCCCCGCCTAAAAATTTTACTTTACATTTTCCGCAGGAAGCATTTCCTGAACATGGGGCATCAATCGCCACATTTACTTTTCTTGCCACTTCCAGAAGATTTTCGCCGAGTGCTGCACTTGCGTTCACCTGTGATCCATCTTCAAATTTGAAAATTACGTTTGCCATGATATCTCCTTTTCTCCTTCAACTCTTATAAAAAAAGCCATAACAAGACAGGCGGGAACAAACTGTTCCTGCCGGTCTGTTACAGCATTTACGATTAGATTTCTAAGTAAGAATCTGCGTAAAGTGTGTTATTTTTGAAGATGTCACAAGATTTAATTGTTTCCATCAGTCTTAAATCACATGGATTTACGATTGCGGAAGTTAAACCGTTCATCATAGCCATAGCTACTAATGCAGAGTCCATAATTGGTCTGATGTGTTTTGGCATACCGTTGGAGTTATTAGAAAGACCACCTGTAGAGTTCAGTTCCATTTCGCTGAACATTTTGATTGCTT
>CAZOJX010000128.1:0-4787 GCA_964580255.1 uncultured Lachnoclostridium sp.
TAAAGACCGGCGCCCCCTCACACACGAATTTTCGCGAAATTGAACAGGGGGACTCCCCCCGAGCATCCGTGTTATAGCGGAAAATATAATAATATGAAATCAAAGAAAACCGTATGGAATGCAGTGATATGCAGTCCATACGGTTTTGCCATTTTGTCATGATTTTTGTGAATTTTTCTTGCTTTTTTGAGCGTTTTTTATGCGTTTTCTGCGTCTATAATCACGTTGATTTTGTACCTTGCGAGCCTTTTGACAAGTAGGGTTATCACAATATTCCTGCCTATTATTTCTACGGACAAAGAACTTTTTGCAGTGGCGGCAGGAGATAACGATACCTTCTGAAAAAGTTTCCTCTTTTCCGATGTCTTCCGGGGCGGGTGCTTGGGCGAGTATGGTTGCAAAGGTACACCATGCGATGTCGAATACAGAATGAGCGTCAGCGGATAATTCCATTCTGCCTGTCTTTGGGTTTATCTTTAATCTCATCTTTACATCCGGGAAACGGTCTAATAAAATGTCCCGGAGTTCTTCATAGTTATCATATGGCTCAGAACCAAATTCGCCTTCGGGTGCTTTTTCATGTGGATGTTCTTTTTCATATTCCCCATAAATCTGCATTTCTTTTATGATGTCTCCACCTGCGGAACTGACATCTAAATCCGGAACTTCCCTTGGATAGAACTTAAAGCGTTCAAAATGGGAAGTGGTTTCAAAATGTTTTCCTTCTTTATAAAAGTGGTAGGCAGCCTCTTCATCGGCAATACAGATACCCTCTAATGCCCGGTAGAAGAGATAGGTAACATACAAATGTCCTAAGTCTTTCATAAATTCATCAATGGAAAAGACGCATTCTTTTTCAAGCGTTTCTATATCAAAATCGTTGATATCAAATTTTTCATCATTCAAATCTTCATATATAAAGTCTATGGCGTATGGATGCATATATTTTTTACACCAATCAAGGATTAAGGTTACATACGGAGTTTTATTTTCAAAATCATCGATTTGGCTTGCAAGGTTGCAAAGGCTTGACAGTAGCTCCAAGCCGGATACGGACGCATCCGTTGGAAACTCCGGTGGATGCTTTGCATCGCAAACCGGGTAAGCACAATATTCACTACCAAAATGATCGGTGTCATATTCTTTAAAACGGGTCGCATGATAAACAAGTTGTCCGATGCCGCCCACTTCTTTATGTCCCAGTATATCTGTGGTTCTGTCTGCTTTTGACGGAACGTATTCTCCATTCCAATTGTAAGGCATTTTGCTATCCCCCTATCGTTAAATGTTAACCAAAAGTGTAACCGTCAGAAATTGGATTACGGTTACATTATATCGTACAATACTCTTGAAAACAATAGAGAACAGATAAATTGTTCAAAACCTATTATGTACCTTGACAACTTCATCCCATCATCAAAATGAGTGAAACAGCATACTGCCAAGATGGCTGCCTACCAGAGCGGTGGTTGTGACAGCAAGTTTTGAGAGTTGGACACTAAAACATTATTACAGAAATGGAGGAGCGATTATGGAAAAAACAACGATGAGTGTGCAGGAGTTATCGGCGCACATGGGCATTAGTCTTCCAAAAGCATACGAATTGGTTAAGACACCGAGCTTTCCAACCATAAGAGTTGGTACTCGGATTCTGATTCCGGTAGAGGCTTATAGGGAGTGGCTACTGAAAAATGCAGTTAATGAGTAAAGGAAGAAACAAATACAGCGGGAGGAGGTGAGAACGTGAGTGAGATTACCATAGAAGAATTGAAACAGAGAAAGATATGGCTTTTGTGGAACTACATGCCGAGAACGAATGGCAAAATGACGAAAGTTCCATTTTCAGCTTACGGAGGAACAACAGGTACGGATGAAAAGTACCAAGATACATGGGCTACTTATGATGAAGCCTATGCTGCCATGCAGAAGTGTGGTGCATCTGGTCTTGGTTTTAAGGTGCCGGAAGATGTGTACTTTTTGGATATCGATCATAGGGAGATGTCAGACCCGTTATTGCAGAAACTTCTTAATAGGCATAATTCCTATGCAGAGTATTCTCCAAGCGGAAATGGAATCCATATTCTTGGCACTTGCGATAGCGGGAAACTTCCTATTGTATATGACGAGAAGAAAAAGCGTCATACATTAAGCTGTGAATATTATCAAAAGAATCCCGGCAACGGAGTGGAACTTTATATTGGAAGTATCACAAACCGATTTGCTACTTTTACAGGAAATGTCATTAATGACTTACCTCTTGTGGAGGGGACAATTGCGGTTCTTGGAACATTACAGGAGGATATGAAACGACCTGAGAAAGGGAATAAAAGTACCTCTGATGATTCCGAAGGGATGCTGTTTGATGTGGTGACAGCCTTGCGTAAGCAGAAAAATGCAGAGAAGTTTATAAAACTGTATGACAAAGGAGATACCTCTGATTATGGTTCACAATCCGAAGCGGATGCGGCTCTTTGCGCCATGATTGCATTTCGGGTAGGTGCGGATGAGAATGCAATTGATAAGGTGTTCCGGGAATCGAAACTGTACCGAGATAAGTGGGAACGTGACGATTATCGTGAAGCCACGATAGCACTGGGAATTGAGGCTTGTCACGGAGTATTCCATAAATCAGTTATGGAACATCCGGGATTCATCAAGTTTGATGAAAAGACTCATAAACCTTATATCAGTGTTCCACTTCTTGCAAAGTATGTCAGAGAACATATGCAGTATGTTCTTGTAAGGGACAATGGAAAGCAGGCACTTCTGAAATATGTCTATGAAGATGGCTATTACAAGCTTTATGCAGACAACATGATGATGGGACGCATTAAGCAGTACATCGCAGAGTATGACGAGGAACTAGTAAAGATGAGTAAGGTTACAGAAACTCTGCAGCACATCAATACAGACCTAAATTATGTAGGGCAGGATGAATTAAATGCAGATGAAAGCATCATCAACTTTCAGAACGGACTTCTTAGGGTGTCGGAAGAAGAAATATCTTTAGAATCACACACACCGGAAATACTTTCTACCGTTCAGATTCCATGTAACTGGCAGGGGACAGAGACGCAGACACCTGTGTTTGATGGGTACTTAGATACTCTTACCAATGGGAATAAGGAAGTGCAGGAATTATTACTCCAGTTTATAGGAGTGTGCATTTCCAATGTAAAAGGCTGGCGTATGAAAAAGGCGCTGTTTCTTGTGGGAGATGGAGATACCGGAAAATCACAGCTTAAAAGTCTTGTGGAGCGTCTGCTTGGTAGAGGGAATTTTATAGGTATTGATTTAAAGGAAATTGAAGCCCGCTTTGGTACGGGTGCCGTTTATGGAACAAGGCTTGCCGGAAGTTCCGATATGAGTTTTTTATCCGTAGATGAACTGAAAACCTTTAAGAAGATGACAGGTGGCGACAGTCTCTTTTCAGAATTTAAAGGTCAGCAGGGATTTGAGTTCACATACAATGGCCTGCTGTGGTTTTGTATGAATAGGTTGCCGAAATTCGGTGGTGATGATGGCAAATGGGTATACAACCGCATTATGGTTGTGGAATGTACGAATGTAATCCCGTTGGAAAAGCAGGATAAAGAACTTTTGGATAAGATGTATGCCGAGCGAGATGGCATTGTTTATAAGGCTGTGAAATCGTTGCAGACAGTGATTAAAAACGGCTACCGATTTTCCGAGCCGGATAGTGTAGTGGCGGCAAGGGAGAAATACCGGATGGAAAACAACACGATCATCAGCTTCTTTGAAGAATGTATGTGTGAGCGAGTAGATGGAAAGATTACCGATGCCTGTACCACAGGTAAGATTTATAAGGTCTATAAGGAATGGTGTCGGGATAACAACAATGGCTTTGCCAAGACCTATAAGGAATTTCGTACAAAACTTGCTGACCATCTGGGAATAACCTTTGAGGACATGATTGTAAAGCGCAGTAGTGGTACTTTTTATAAGGATTTTACACTGATGCAAGAATGCAAGAAAGAGTATGCAGCAGCCTATGGATATGATGACAGTGATTTTCTTGCATAAATTGGTGGTCGAAGTGGTCGTAACAGTGGTCGAAATAATCACAACGACCACCCGAAAAAGTCAGTATTTTCAAAGTTTGCAAGACTTTAGTGGTCGTAGTGGTCGCAATTTTAACTTCTCAGGAAAAATTGAAAATGTAAGAGATATTTTTTCAATAAAAAAATTGAAATATAAATTGTGATTATAGAGTTAGAAATAAGACCACTTCGACCACTAAAATGCGAAAATCCGTATAAACACAGGGGATGTGGAGTGGTCGATGGAAAAATATCGACCACCTAAGCGACCACTTTTTAGAAGTATCGACCACTAAAAAATAAAAAGGAGAGATTAGATATGGCTAGTAAAGATGCAGCTATCAAGGCTTTGTGCAAGAGCCTTGGAAAAGAGTATAAGGTATGCACCATAGATTTTGAGCCTGTTATTTACCGAGATTTTGGTAACGGGTTCAATGTAGAAATCAGTGGAATGTATACCACCAGTAAAATAAGGAAAGCAACTTTGTATTTGTGGTATGGGGAAACGCAACCAGAGTGCATGATTGTGAAAACGGTCAGAGAGGTTGCGAGAGAAGATATCGCAGAGGCGGTGGAAGGATTGCTTCATTATAGTTATGCCTTGATTGCAGATGGATTCGATACCAGAGATAAGTTGTATAGGCATAAATTTCCGGTAACTAATTGTGCGAAAGGAGGATATGACATGAGGTACAAAGTTTTTTATGGAGCAGAGCCAAAGTTCTC
>CAZOJX010000129.1:0-4583 GCA_964580255.1 uncultured Lachnoclostridium sp.
GGCAACGGACTCTGACTCCGTCATTTCAAGGTTCGAATCCTTGTAGCGCTGCTAAGAGAACTCAGTAGAATGTTTCTACTGAGTTTTTTGTTTCCGGAAAAACAGGAAAAGTACAACGCCGCATTCTGCTGCCAGAAGTACCGGGCGAAGCTTCATAAAATCTTCCACTTTTTGCTTTGCTGCGGAAACATCTGCTTCAACGTAAACCTTGATCGGCAGTTTGTGATCCTTGCCGTAAGTGATCTTTGTGACATGATCATTTAACTGGCGATATTCACAAAGGAGAGTGCCATCCTCATCGTAGACTTCTTTATGATATTTGTTTAACTGCTGCCGAAGTTCAATGATACCCTTGTACATATCTTCCGGAGGAGTTTCCATATAATTCTTAAAATCTTCAAAATTATCAAACTGTACTGTTTCTGTCAGAAAGAGAGGTTCCAGTTTTTGCTGAAGCATTTCGGAAGCCTTCCAGGTGCCAAAAAGGAGGATAACCAGAAGCAGCAGATGTTTTCCGAGGGAAAGACAGATTTTCTGATAGTGCTGAAAGCTTTCCGGGGTGGTCTGATAGCGTTGCTTTCTGACATCGTTTCTTCTTATAAAGTAGTCTGTGAGAAAACCAATGAAAGCAAATACAAAAGCTCCGATGCTGCCCTGCCAAAGCCAGGTATCTGCGTTAAGACCGATCGCTACAGTTCCGAGAGAAGGAAGACCTGTATAGGCAGTGGTTTCTGTATCTGCAATGAAGCCTTCCAGAGCCATGGTTTCCGACAGGGCGGCAATGTAATCAAAATAATCCATTTGTCCAAACAAAAGCAGAGGCAGGCAAAAACCAAACAGAACTCCAAACAGACAGCAGGTTCTCACTGTCCGGTCACGGAGCATTTTTTGAAAACGGAAAACCTCCGGGCTGTTCAGATCATCAGTGTCACATTCTCCTTTAAAGTAAAAATAGAGCGCAATCTGGAAAAAGAATGCCGGAAGAAGTCCGAAAAGCATTGCATAAAATCCTATGGTTGCCCTGTGCAAAAGAAAATTAAAGCATATAGCCAAAAGGAATCCCAAAAGAGAAAGTGCCAAAGGCAGAATGGAAAAGGCCTGAAATCTGTTTTTTCGGCGCTTCAGGAGAAGGTGAATCCTGTGTTCCCGTTTTTGCGGTGCTTCCTCCCGGTCGGCTTTTGGCTGGCGCTCTCCCCGCAAAAGCTCGTCACAGGTAACTTCAAAAATATCTGCTAAAATCGGCAGGAGACCGATATCCGGCATGCTTTCCTCCCGTTCCCAGCGGCTGACTGCTTTGTCTGAAACGTTTAAAAGTTCTGCCAGTTCTTTTTGTGTCATGCCTCTGGATTTTCTTAAAACAGCGATAAAATTTCCCATCGTTTTATTTTCCATAAGATACCCTCCGTTTTCTCGTAATCTGTAATCTCAGCATACAAAATTCTCATAAAATATCACAGCCCGTAAAACGTCAAAGCCTCTCGCTGAGCGAGAAATGAAGATATGAGAAAGCACCAGCGGTTTAATCCGTTGGTGCCTGATAAAATCTTCCGGCAACAGAGTCCGTTTTGATCGTATTGATAAATGCTTTTTTGTCAATCTGACGAATGATGTGTACAACTTTTTCAGTCTCTCCACGGGAAACCACAGAGTAGACCACACTGCGTTCCTGATGTTCGTAGGAGCCTTCCCCTTCCATGATCGTAGCACCATGGTGAGTGATCTCCTTGATCATCTGACAGACAAGCTGAGGCTTGTTCGTAACGATAAACAGAGTTGTCTTCTGGAACTTCTGATAAAGCATATGCAGCATCTGAGTGGAAGCATACTGGTAAATGATAGAATACAAAGCCTTGTCCCAGCCGAATAAGATCCCGGCGGCGCCAAGGATAAATGCGTTGATGCCAAGAACCATGTTCCAGGAATCAACCCCTTTTTTCTGGGAAAGGTAAATGCCAATAAAATCGGTTCCTCCGGTAGTGGCATCGACGGAAAGTACCAGACTGATGGCCGCACCGTTGATGATCCCTCCGAAGATACTGATGAGCAATGTGTCATAAGTGATCGGATAATATGGAAGGATATCGGTCAGAGTACTGGTCAGCACGATAGTCAAAAGGGAAAATAAAGTGAATTTTTTTCCGATAAATCGAAAACCGATATAGACCGGAAAAGCATTCAGCAAAAGATTGACGATCGTGTACGGAAGCTCCACGTGGAAGAATTTTGTACCGATGCTCTGGATCAGGATCGTAAGTCCTGTTGCACCGCCCGGATAGAGTCCGCCGGTACGGACAAAGGTTTTAATATTTAAGGCCATAACAAACGAAGCAATCACGATGACAATGATTCGTTTGATGTCTTTTTGCGGATCAAACTTCATAAGAATCCCCCTCGTAAATATATATTCTTATAAAATATAGTATAAGAAATTCAGTAGGGATAGTCAAAGGACATTTCACAATTTTCCAAAGATTTTAGTAGGAAAACTTTGGATTTTCATGTATACTGTTTTTGTACAGACAGGAGGAGACATATGTACACATGGGACAGCAGAGTCCGGTTCAGCGAAATTGGAGAAGATAAGCGTCTGACACTGGACAGTATTTTAAATTATTTTCAGGACAGCAGCACATTTCAGTCAGAGGATCTTGGAAATGGAATGGAAATTTTGGAAGGATTAGGCCGTATGTGGGTGCTTTCTTCCTGGCAGATCGTCGTTAAGGAATACCCGAAGCTGGGAGAGAAGATCCGGCTTGGTACCTGGCCGTACAGCTTTCAGAGATTTTTGGGAGAACGTAATTTCATAATGTACGGAGAGGACGGACGGGTACTGGCATATGCCAACAGTCTGTGGTCTTATCTGAATGCAGAAAACGGACGCCCGGTAAGGGTTGATGAAGAAGTAATAAAACTTTATACGCTGGAGCCGAAATACGAAATGGAATATGCAGAGCGTAAGATTTCCCTGCCGGAGGAAATGACAAAAAAAGCTCATTTCCCGGTGGAAAAGAGTCATCTGGACAGCAATCATCACGTAAACAATGGCCAGTATGTCAAAATGGCCGGTGCATATCTTCCGAAAGGCTTTGAGATCGCACAGATGAGAGCGGAGTACAAACGATCCGCAGTGCTGGGTGATGAGATCTGTCCGAGAGTTTGGATTACCGACGAAAAGGCAGTGATCAGTTTGGAAGATAAGGAACAAAATCCGTTTACGGTTGTAGAATTTTCCGGCCGGATCAGGGAAAATGGAGAGAAAAGGATAGATTAAGAGAGGACGAAAAACATGATTGAATTAGGAAAAAAACAGACGCTGGAAGTCGTAAAAAAAGTTGAATTTGGAGTATATCTTGCAGAAGAAGCAGGAAGCACCGACAAGGTTCTTCTTCCGAAAAAACAGGTTCCGGAAGGAGCAGAAGCAGGGACAAAGATCGAAGTATTTATTTACAGAGATTCAAAAGACCGTCTGATCGCAACGACGGCAGTGCCGAAGCTGACACTGGGTGAACTGGCAGTTTTAACGGTCAAAGAAGTAGGAAAGATCGGAGCATTTTTGGACTGCGGTCTGGAAAAGGATCTTTTCCTCCCGTTCAAACAGCAGACCAGACGGGTGCGTACCGGTGAAGAAGTGCTGGTTGCCATGTACATTGATAAGAGCAACCGTCTTTGTGCTACGATGAATGTGTATGAATATCTGGAAAAGGAATCTCCGTATGAGAAAGAAGCGCAGGTTACGGGAGTGATCTATGAGATCAGCAAAAACTTTGGTGCTTTTGTAGCGGTAGATAACCGTTATTCTGCATTGATCCCGGCCAGAGAATTTCATGGGGAATATGCCATCGGAGATCAGGTGGAAGCCCGTGTTACCGCTGTGAAGCCGGACGGGAAACTGGATCTGAGTATTCGTCAGAAAGCACACCTTCAGATGGACGAAGATGCGGAATATGTGATGAAAGTGATCGATGAATTTGACGGAGTTTTGCCGTTCAATGATAAAGTTTCACCGGAAATTATCCAGAGAGAGTTTCAGATGAGCAAAAATGCATTTAAACGTGCAGTGGGAAGACTCTACAAAGAAGGGAGGATCGAGATTACAGAAAACCGTATTTTAAAGGTTCAGTAGCAAATATTTCCAAAAACATTTTGGGGGAAGAACAAAAACAGTGTAAAATCCACAAACTTGTGATAATGCACAAAAAACGCTTGAAAATTTTGGTGACAATGCTATAATCAAAAGCGTAGAAAAGAAATTGATAAAAGACATGCAGCGCAGAAAGAAGAAACGCTGCCCGCAGAGAAGGAGAAAAGAAATGAAAGTAACAAACATTAAAAACATTGACGGATTTTTCAAAACAGTAGATTCCTGCAAAGGAAAAATTGAATTAGTAACAGGCGAAGGCGACAGATTAAATCTCAAATCCAAATTATGCCAGTACGTATCTATGGCAAACATTTTCTCTAATGGAGAAATTCCGGAATTAGAGCTCATCGCATATGAAAGAGAAGACATCGACAAGCTCATCAACTTCATGATGAACGGTCAGTAAGATAAATATAAATAAAGAACGACCGGAGAGGAAACA
>CAZOJX010000130.1:0-4577 GCA_964580255.1 uncultured Lachnoclostridium sp.
GGTATCATGAATATGCTGGAGACGGGGTTCGTATTGGCTCCAAACGGGTATAGCGAATTATTCAGAGGTTCCCTAATCTGCACCTCTAAAAATAACCGTGTGAACTTCTGGAGTTCAGTTTGTCCACACGGCTTATATTTAACCCAAATCTTTAAGCGAGGTCTTGCTTGAGCACACGCCAATCCGAAGAAAAATCGGATACAGATAGCTTGCACCAAACGTTCCCAGCTTCTTTGGGCCACTTACATAACCCTCTGCCTTCTGAATTTGTCGTGCTTGCTTGAATGCTCTCATCACAGTTGCCCGTGTAACGCTTTTCTCTTTCCGATTAAAGAATATCTCTCCACCTTCCACTGTGTACTTCATGGACAGACCAGTTTCAGTCTTAAACGGATAGTCTGCAAACGCCACAATTGCATCCCACAGATATTCTTCTACGTCTGGTGAATTTAATTTCCGACAAAGCCTTTCACAGACTTTTTTTCTCTTTCGGAAGTTCTTCGCATGTTCTGCATGCAATGTCGGTTCAGACAGGTTGTAACTTCCTCTGGAATAAGGCAAGTACGCATGAACAGATGCTCTCTTCAAACCCGTCTGTTTCATAATATTCTGGATGCTGTACCCTGCTTCATACAGCCTCTGTACCTTCCGGCTGAGTTCAGTACTATAATGCCCTGTGGTAATTAGAATTTTCCGAATCTTTAGCGATGTCGTATCCATAGAATTCGCCACATCTCGGATACTTGGAGCATCTTTTGAACGTTCTTTCCTGTCATCAAACGGTTCACCAAACAGATCTACCGCTTTCTCCAACAGATTATTGATCTGTTCCGCTCTGTCATAGTCAGGCTTTTTCCTCGGTCGGCCGCGCTTCGCTTTTTGGATTTCTTCTGACATCCGTTTCTCCCTACACAGCTCATTCCCTCAGAATTTTCCCCGGCTTATATTATTTCAGCTTTTCAAGGATCTCATCAGCACTCATGCCGCCGGCCAGCAGTTTCTTAACCACAGCCTCGGCTTCCGACTTTTTCGCTTCTTCAGCTGCTTTCTGCTCTGCTTTGGCTTTCTTTGCCTCAAGCTTGGCGATTTCCTTTTCGACCTGCTTAATCTCAGCTTTCTGCGGCTTCAACGATTCACGCATAGACTTGATATCTGTCTTTAGCTCCTCAATCTGAGCAACTGTCTTAGCTACGCCCTCTTCTAAGAGAGATTTATCCTTCTGCAACTTTGCAATCTGTGCATCCAAGTCGATTTTTGTGCGGTTTTTGCTTCCTTTGGTTCTGGGCATAAGATGATACCTCGATTCAGTTTTATGTGTATTTTTATTAAACCACCATTACTTAGTCTTGGCAATAGAGAATGGAAATTTCTCCGCATTCCTGTCTTTCTCCGAAACAATGTACTCCCCTTCTGGCCAGCTCTCGCTTTCCCAGATAAAATCTGAATCGTATCGCACAGCTCTCGCTGCTTCTGCACAGAAGTCGTTGTCCACGCACCACTGCATCAAGGTATCATCTTCCAAAGTCAGGTAACCATGAGCGAAGCCTCTCGGAATGTACATCTGCTTCTGATTTTCAAAAGACAGAATCTTTCCATACGCATGACCGTAAGTTTCTCCGGGCCTCAGATCCACGGCCACATTAAAGATGCTCCCATGCAGGCAGGATACCAGCTTGGCCTGACTGTGTTCACCTTCCTGGTAATGCAACCCCCGCAGTGTGAACTTCTTCCGACTGTAACCTTGGTTGATCTGGACTACATGGAAGTCCTCTGCCGACACAGATAGCCATCCCCGGAAATCTTCATATTTCTTTGTTTCAATTATTACTGGTTCTTTCACTTTTACCATCCGTATTTTCTCTATCGTTGCAAACTATATGTATGTGAGCCACAACGAATCTCACACTCTCTTACCACTGCTTCCGGTACTCTCTTGGGCTGATCCCTTCCACTTTCCGGAACGTTCTGCTAAAGTAATTCGCATCTCCCATGCCCACAGCGTTTCCGATCTCATCTACCGTCATATCGGTAAACCTCAATAATTGTTTTGCCCGTGTGATCCTCTTTGCTATTATGTACCCATTGATCGTACTGCCGTAGGTCTCTTTGAAGATTTTTGTCAGATAGTATTTATTGATGTAATATCTCTCGGCTAAATCATCCAGTACGATTCTCTCTGTATAATGCTCGTCCAGATAATTCTTTATCTCTACCAGTTCCAGTCGCTTCCGGCTCACCGTCTTGCTCTCTGGATGCCACGACTGCTCCATAAGCAATGTAAGCAGGGCGGACAACGATTCGTTGATCCGCATATCCCTTATATAATCGGAAGAGGATGCCAGAGTGTAGAGGTCGGTGAGGATGGTAGTAAAAGGGGAGGAATCATCGGGATGGAACACCGGGCTGCCGCCACGCTCCTTATATTTCTCATAGATAGCAGGCAGGGACGGGGCGTAAAAATGGCACCACTGGAGGGACCAGAGAGAAGTGGAGGGGCTCTGGGAAGTCGCAGTGTCTTTCTCACAGGCAGTCTCGTTTACACAGGTGGGTGTGCTGATACTGGTGTTGTTCACACTGGTATTGTTGCCACAGCTGTTGTTATCAGCAGTGTTATACCCGGTTGAATGACTGTACGCTTTCCGGCAGTCGATGAACACACAGTCCCCGGCTGACAGTTCATAGGTCGTTCCTTCGTAGGTGAGGGTTCCGTTTCCGGACAAGACCACGAAGCACAGAAACGAGGTCAGGTTCGTTCTCGTCGAGGTATGCGGGTGGATGGCCTGCAGCGATCCGACCTCCTGCAGATGCAGTAACGATGTCCGCGCAAACGTGGACGGTGTGTACAGGATTCGGGAGGAGGTCACGGACGAGGATTGCGGGTTGAATAATTCTTGGTCATATTACTGCCTCCCCCTTTTTTCCATTATATCCAATCTTTTTATTCTTTCGTTCTTCCAGGATACACAATTTCAATATTGCTACTTGAACATATCGGGCAGCTAGTCACATTATCAAATCCGGCAACAGCATCATAATCCCGATTTAAACAATCATGGCAGAATAGATACTTCATATATGATAGACTTTTTCTTTTTGCATCAACTTGCACTTTCACGCCATTCTTTTTTCGATGATTTCCAATCACAAAATCCGGTAGCAGAAACAAGGATGTTTTTAATTTCAAGAAATTATCCTCTACTATCATTTCCTTGTACTCATAAGAATCATACAGAAAAATGACATATCTTCGTTCTCTTTCTTTTGACCATCCTGAGTCTTTTATTGAAAGGAGCCAATACTGAAGAATTTCCTGTAGGAAAGCATTCTTTTCAGCATCATTCATATCAAACAGTTCGATAACACTGAAAAGATAATTGAGTTCTTCTTTCGCTTCTTCCCTATCATATATAACGTCATACGCCATCACCTGTGAAAAAAAGATACCCTTCTTTTTCTCTGTTCCATATTCATACAATGGTGAAATCAAATCAGCTATACGATCATTTTTATATCCAAAAACAACTTCACCATATTCGTCTTACATATCGTCACTGTTTAATGACTTTGCAAACGATGAAACAAAATATTTTCTCACAGGTGTAAAATCCGGTTTATGTACCCAATCGGCTTTTATCCATTCTTTTTCCTCGAAGAGTTCCTTCAGCACATGACCTTCACGAGCATCATTTAAATTTTCAATTTTATTCATCCATATTTCATGATTACTGTAACTACTCTCTGCAACATCTTCAGATACATATTTGCAAATATAGTCTTCATTATAATTATGACGAGATTTCAAAATAAAATTGCTGATTTGCGTCATTAATACACCGAGAAGCGGCCGTTCTGTCGGCTTTTGCGAAGTCACTTTAATCAGCTTTGATTCCAATGCAAACAACTTCGTCAGTTCGTTTCTATCAAACTTCCATATATTATCCTTCTTGTTCCCGTGAAAATAACTCAAATCGTTGAGCATCGTAGTATAGTTTCGTGAAAGCTCAAATAAACATTTTTCTTTTTCTTCATCCGAAATACTATCTGCAGGTTCAATGGTATGCTGCATTGAATTAACGACTTCGAGAATTTTATCAGCAAATGGCTTATCTTTATCTACTGTATATGCAAGATAAGCAAAATAATACAGTCTTAACGGAAGACATAGTCCGTCCTCATACACCTTGATACCAACATAGTCTTCTTCATCCATTGCCGACATTGTATAGGACATCATTTTTTGCATTCTTGCTCGTTCTCCAACGAAGCTATATAAGTAGCAACGTACTGACGGAAGCAATATCATCAAACCACTATAATAGATTTCATTTATCTTTGCCACTTCATATTCGCTTATTCTGTATTCACCCAAAAACGCACGTTCGTTCAGGTCATACTCGCTAATAAGTGATATTAAATTTTCTTTTGTTATATAGCCTGGATTTTTCACAAAGTCATCTAAAGCCTTTGAGATAATTTCCAAACTTTGCTCAGCAATATTAACAGGCCAATTGTCCGGCTTATCCGCACAAGAATATGTATCTTTCATTTTTTCCATCCATTCATACCTGTGAAAACCA
>CAZOJX010000131.1:0-4541 GCA_964580255.1 uncultured Lachnoclostridium sp.
GCATTAAATGAGCAGGCTGAAATCTCAACTGCCATTGAGCTTTGCCAGAAGATTCAGTTAAAGGCAAGTGACATTTCTGCTCCGCCATCTTCTTTATCAGGCGGTAACCAGCAGAAGGTTGTATTTGCAAAACTTTTGAACCGTGATCTGAAAGTACTGATCCTGGACGAACCTACAAAAGGTATTGACGTAGGTGCTAAATATTCTATTTATGAGATTATGAATGAATTGGCTGCAAACGGATATGCGATCATTATGGTATCTTCCGAAATGCCGGAAGTACTCGGTATGGCAGACCGTGTAGTCGTTATGAGAAACGGACGTGTTTCAGGAATCATGGAAAATAGAGAACTTACACAGGAAATGATTCTGGAACATTCCTTAAAATCTGCAGAAGGAGGAGAAAACTAAGCATGGATAACAATAAATCTTTTGTTAAAAAAGTGACTGAAAGCAGAAACTTCGGCTTATGCCTGGTTCTGGTAGTCCTCCTCGTTATGGCAAAAATTTTAACACCATCGATGTATTCCTTTAACTCTATCGTGAGCATGCTGCAGAACAACGCAGTTTACGGAATCCTTGCGATTGCAGAAATGATGGTTATTTTAACAGGTGGTATCGATATTTCCATCGGTTCCATTCTTTCTTTCGTAGGTATTGTCTGTACAAGACTGATGGCTGAAAATACAGGTGTTCCTGCAGTAGTATGGGTAATGTTATCCATGGTACTGGGCGGATGCTGCGGTGCATTTAACGGTTTGATCGTTGGTTACTTCAAAATGGTTCCGATGATCGCAACTCTGGGTACCATGTACATTTTCAGAGGTCTTGCGTTCCTTGTATCCGGTGGACAGTGGTGGTTCCCACATCAGTTCACACAGGGATATCAGGATTTTGCAACAAAGAGAATCGCAGGAATCCCTACAATCCTGATCTTTGTTGTGATCATTTTCATTCTTGCATATATCTTCCTGGAGTATACATCTAGCGGACGACGCATTTATGCGATCGGTACCAGTAAGGATTCTTCCAGGGTTGCAGGTATTAAAGAAGCAAGAGTTACATTTTATGCAATGATCATTTGCGGTATCTTAGCAGGTCTTTCAGGAATGCTTTACACAGCAAACTATGCAACCGGCAGTTACGGAATCGGTGAAGGCTATGAAATGACAGCGATCTCTATCTGTATCCTCGGCGGTGTCAGCATCAACGGCGGAAAAGGTAAAGTTGACGGCGTGTTCTTAGGATTTTTGGCAATGTCCATCATTACATACTTTATCAGTTTGCTTCCGGGCTTGAGTGTATGGTCCGATGCTTTACAGGGTGCGATCATTATTGCGGCAGTCGTAATGAACCTCTATACAGAACGTTCAGCAGCTAAGAGAGCACTGAAAGAAAGGGGTGCATTAATCTAATGAGTGAAAATAAGACAAATGTACCTGTAAGAGACTTAACGATCAAACAGGGATTTAAATTATCTAAATTTTTAGTATCTTGGGAAATGGTACTCGTTTACATCTTACTGCTCATCAATGTGGTATTGATCGCAATGAAACCAAATCTCTACTTTGCAGCCGGTACGGTTCAGTCGATCATTCAGGCCGGTATGGATGTTTGTCCGCTGGTTCTTGGTATGATCCTGGTCCTGATGCTTGGAGATATCGACGTATCTGCAGCTTCTACCATGATCTTTGCATCTATGGCAACCGGACTTTGCATGGACGCAGGAATGCCGATGATCGTATCTGTTTTAATGGCGATCGTAGCTGGTGTTGCATGCGGTGCATTTAACGGATTCTTCGTATCCTATATGGGTATGCCGGCCGTTATCACAACGATTTCTACACAGATGCTGTTCAGAGGAATCGTGAAGATCGTTCTTGATGTTAACGTATTAAAGAACTTCCCGGCATTTTATACAGCGATTGGCTGGAGAAACATTGGACCATTCCCAATTGCCATGGTATTGTTCCTTTTAATGGCAGTAGGTTTCTGGTTCCTTCTTCAGAAATCTAAATTCGGACGTACACTGTACATCATTGGAAATAACCCGACTTGTGCAGAATATTCCGGAATTAACGTAAAATTGACAAAGCTGATCGTGTTCATGATCATGGGTGCCATGAGTGGTGTTGCTTCCATCTTCTTCGTAGGTCGAATGGGTGGTTCCGTATCCTCTACGATGGGTACCGGTTATGAAATGACAGCCATTGCAATCTGTGTATTGGGCGGTGTTTCTACAAATGGTGGAAAAGGTAAAGTATATGGTCCTGTGATCGCAACCTTTATCTTTACATTCCTTACCTATACATTAGGTCTTCTGAACGTTGATGCAAACAGCCGTAAGATCGTTACCGGTCTGATTTTGATCATTGCGGTTCTGATTCCGAACGTAAACAAAAAACTGATCGCTGATCTGAAACTGAAATTTGTTTACAAAGGAAACAAAAACGTTGAGGCACTGAATGTAAAAACAGAAGCAGATGTAAAAGCACTGAAAGCAGAAATTGCTGCAGCAAAGAAAGATGCATCTCTTTCAGAAGCAGCAAAAGCTGAAAAAGTGAAAAAAGCAGAGGAGAAGATTGCTTCTCTACAGAAAAAATGCAAAGAGCAGACACAGATCTGGCTTGCAGAACAGGCAGAAGATGCCAAAAAGGCAAAGGAACGTTTCAAATAGGAGCGTTGTCTTGTCGGATAAAGTTGATATAGGTAGCAAAGCTATTTATATAAAATTTTAAGGAGGTTTTTACAATGAAAAAGAAACTCTTAAGCGCACTTTTATGTGTAGCAATGGTAGCATCTCTCGTAGTAGGATGCGGCGGTTCGAAAGAATCAGCTGCTGATACACCAGCAGCAGACGGTGCAGCAGCATCAACAAGCAGTGATTCCATGGAAGGAACACACGTATTCATGTTCAAATCCACAGGTAACTCTTTCGGTGACCTGATGTATGAAGGATTTGCAGAATACATGGAAGCAAAAGGTGAAAAAACAGCTTACACATCTCCAGCTGAAACAACAGTTGCAGCTCAGGTTCAGATGCTTGATGAATTGATCACCCAGAAAGTAGCTTCAATCACAATTTCCACAAACGGCGATGCTGGATACGATGAAGTATTCAAAAAAGCTCAGGAAGCTGGTATTCCAATCGTTTCTGTAGACTCTGAAGCAAACCCAGATTACCGTGTATGCCATACAAACCAGGCTGAAACAGCTGATATCGGTGCATACCTTGTTCAGGCTGCAGTTCTCATCACACTTGGCATTGACTTCCCAGGCGAAGGCCCGGCTATGAAAGCTGCTGTAGAAGATGCTCTTGCTTCTTACACAGGTGATGAAATCGTATTAGGCGTTCTTTCTGCATCTATCGATACTCCTGTACAGAACAGCTGGATCGCAGCTATGGAAGACGAACTTGGTGACGCTTGCTACGCAGGTAAAGTTTCTGCAACACTTGACAAAAAATATGGTAATGATGACTTAACAGAATCTACAACACAGGCTAACGCATTCGTAGCTGAAAACAAAGTAGATTGTATCATTTCCCCAACAACTGTTGGTATTGCAGCAGCTGGACAGGTTCTTAAGAACAGCAACAGCACAATCAAATTAACAGGTCTTGGACTTCCTTCAGAAATGCAGTCCTTCATGCCTACAAGCGCTGATGATGACGCATTCGCATCTGTTTGCCCATACATGATGCTTTGGGACGTTATCCATTTAGGAGCAACTGCAGGTGCAGCTACCTATGCAGCAGTTTATGATGGATTTACAGGTGCAGCTGGTGAAACTGTAGCTATGGATGCATTCCGTGACTACGAAGCTACAACATTTGAAGCTTACACAAGCGGCGATGGTACAGCAATCCTTGCAGGTACACCATATGTATTCTACAAAGACAACATGGCAGAATGGATTCCAGTTCTGTAGTTCGCTGTTGAATCACATAAGAATTGTACTGGAATAAGAGAATTCTATGAAATAGGGAGGTAATTCTGGTAACAGAGTTACCTCCCGTTTCTTTTAATTGTAAAAACAGGAGGATTTCACAATGAGATATTTGATGGGGATTGATAATGGGGGGACTTTTTCCAAAGCGGCAATCTTTGATGAAAGCGGTCATCAGGTATCTGTCGCAAGCGTGCCGACAGTTACGCTTACACCAAAACCGGGATATACAGAACGTGATATGGAAGAATTATGGCAGGTAAATGCACAGGCAATCCGGGAAGCCATAGAAAAGAGCGGTATTGATCCGACAAATATTGCAGGTGTATCCTTCTCTGGACACGGAAAAGGTCTTTACCTTGTAGGAAAAGACGGGAAGCCTTCTTACCATGGAATCATTTCAACAGATGCCAGAGCATGGGCATATGTGAAAAAGTGGAAAGAGGACGGAACCGCAAAAAAAGTTTATGAAAAAACATATCAGGACATTTTAGCATGCCAGCCGGTCAGTTTGCTTGCATGGCTGAAGGATCATTGTCCTGAAGTGATTGAAAATACACGTTATGTGTTTGCTGTAAAGGATTATGTAAGAT
>CAZOJX010000132.1:0-4480 GCA_964580255.1 uncultured Lachnoclostridium sp.
TTATTTTATAGTAAAAATCAGGAGGAAATGATTATGACACAGATTACAAACGAAGGATTGATTTTAGCTTGTTCCGCAATCGGAGCCGGTATTGCAATGATCGCAGGTCTTGGACCTGGTATCGGACAGGGTTTTGCAGCAGGTATGGCCACAAGCGCAGTTGGTAAAAACCCGGGTGCAAAATCAGAAGTAACTTCTACAATGCTTCTTGGACAGGCTGTTGCGGAAACAACTGGTCTTTACTCACTCGTTGTTGCCCTCATCTTATTATTCGTACAGCCATTATTAGGTGGTTTAAGCTAAGCGTAACAGGACGAATAGAGAGGAGGCGGTGTTTTGGAGAGATTATTTGGACTGGATGCCCAGTTGCTCTTTGAAATTGTGCTGTCAATGGTCGCAGTCTTTGTTCTTTTCCTTTTGCTGTCCTACATTTTGTTCAATCCTGTCCGTGACATGTTAAAGAAACGTCAGGAAATGGTGCAGGAAACGAAGGACACCGCAAACAGAGAAAAGGCAGATGCACTGCAGTTAAAAGCAGAATATGACGAAAAGATCAAAAATGCAGAGGCAGAGGTTGAAGAAATCTTAACTCAGGCAAGAAAACGTGCGCTGAAAAATGAAAAAGTCATTGTAGACGAAGCAAAAGAAGAAGCTGCACGAATCATTGCCAATGCCAATGTACAGGTCGAGCTTGAAAAGAAAAAAGCGATGGATGATCTGAAACAGGAGGTTGTTGCCATTGCAGCCATGATGGCTGGAAAAATGGTTACGGTTTCTATGGACGAAGAAACGAAAAACCGGCTGATCGAGGATACATTAAAAGAAATGGGTGATGACACATGGCAAAGCTAGTATCCAAAACCTATGGGGATGCTTTGTTTGATCTTGCGCTGGAAGAACAGAAAGAAAAACTGTTTTTTGAAGAAGCCAAGACATTTTTGGAGGTCATCCGTGAAAATGAGGAACTTGTAAAGTTCATGAAGCATCCACAGATCGTAAAAGAAGAAAAGTTCAAAACCGGTCAAAAGATCTTCGGCGGAAATTTTTCAAAGGAATTTGAAGGATTTCTTATGCTGATGATTCAAAAGGACCGTTTTGGTGAGATTGAAAAGACATTGGAATATTTCATCGGAAGGATGAAGGAATATCAGGGAATCGGTGTGGCTTTTGTTTCTACTGCAGAGGAATTAAGCGAAGCCCAGAAAATAAAAGTTATGGAGAGACTCCTTGAGACCACCCGTTATCAATCCATGGAGATGAATTATACAGTGGATGAATCCTTACTTGGCGGCATGGTGATCCGCATTGGAGACCGTGTTGTTGATACAAGTATTAAACAAAAGCTTAAGAGTTTATCGAAGCAGTTAGCTGCATTATCCGTCGGATAATGAAACTTTTAGAAGGAAGGTGTAAGTTTCTATGAATTTAAGACCGGAAGAAATCAGCTCCGTTATTAAAGAACAGATCAAACAATACGCCGGACAGATGGAGGTATCTGATGTTGGTACCGTTATTCAGGTGGCAGATGGAATCGCCCGTGTACATGGGCTGGAAAAAGCGATGCAGGGAGAACTTCTGGAATTTCCGGGAGAGGTCTACGGCATGGTGTTAAACCTGGAAGAGGACAATGTTGGTGCCGTTTTGTTAGGCGATCAGAAAAATATCAATGAAGGCGATACAGTAAAGACCACCGGACGTGTTGTAGAAGTTCCGGTAGGAGACTGTATGTTGGGACGTGTTGTAAATGCACTGGGACAGCCAATCGACGGAAAAGGACCGATCCACACAGATCGTTTCCGTCCGATTGAACGTGTGGCACCGGGCGTTATTACACGTAAATCCGTAGATACTCCGTTGCAGACAGGAATCAAAGCCATTGACTCTATGGTACCGATCGGACGCGGTCAGCGTGAATTGATTATCGGTGACAGACAAACCGGAAAAACAGCCATTGCCATTGATACGATCATTAATCAGAAGGGCAAGGGTGTAAAATGTATTTATGTTGCCATCGGCCAGAAGGCCTCAACCGTGGCAAGCATTGTGAAAAAATTAGAAGAATATGATGCGTTTGCTTATACAACTGTGGTTGCTTCCACAGCAAGTGAGCTGGCACCATTACAGTATATCGCGCCGTATGCAGGATGCGCTATCGGTGAAGAATGGATGGAAAATGGGGAGGACGTTCTGATCGTTTACGATGACCTGTCCAAACATGCGACTGCATATCGTACCCTGGCATTGCTCTTAAAGAGACCACCAGGACGTGAAGCATATCCGGGTGACGTTTTCTATCTGCATTCCAGACTTTTGGAACGTGCAGCAAAATTAAATGATGAGCTGGGTGGTGGCTCTTTAACTGCACTCCCGATTATTGAAACACAGGCGGGTGACGTTTCCGCGTACATTCCGACCAACGTAATTTCCATTACTGACGGACAGATCTATCTGGAAACAGAAATGTTCAATGCAGGTTTCCGTCCGGCGGTAAATGCAGGTCTTTCCGTTTCCCGAGTAGGTGGCGCGGCACAGATCAAGGCAATGAAAAAGATTGCAGCACCGATTCGTGTGGATCTTGCACAGTATCGTGAATTGGCAGCTTTCGCACAGTTTGGTTCTGAATTGGACGCAGATACAAAGGAAAAGCTGGAACAGGGTGAAAGAATCAAGGAAGTATTGAAACAGCCGCAGTACCAGCCGATGGCAGTTGAAGATCAGATCATCATGATCTATACGGTAACAAGAAAATATCTTCTGGATGTGCCTGTTAAACGGATTCAGGAATTTGAAAAAGGTTTCCTGGAGTTTGTTAAGACACAGTATGCCGATGTTCCGGAAAGCATCCGTGAAACAAAGGTAATGTCAGAAGAATGTGAAGCACGCTTGGTAGAAGCCATCGAAGCGTTTAAGAAGAACTTTTAAAAGGGAGGCTTAAACTATGGCATCAATGAGAGAGATCAAGCGGCGAAAGGGCAGCATTTCCAGCACTCAGCAGATTACAAAGGCTATGAAACTGGTCTCCACTGTGAAGCTGCAAAGAGCGAAGGGAAAAGCGGAATCCACAAAGCCGTATTTCGACTGTATGTTTGATACCATTGCCACCATGCTTTCTAAATCAGGAACGATCGATCACCCGTATTTAAAGTCCGGAAAATCCTCTAAAAAGGCAGTGATCACTATCACATCCAATCGAGGACTTGCAGGAGGCTATAACAATAATATTGTTAAATTGATCACAGGCGATCCGTTATTTGATAAGGAAACGACGGAAATCTATGCGCTCGGGAAAAAAGGGCGTGATTCTTTGGAACTCAAAGGTTATGAGATCGTTTCTGATCTTTCGGAAGTAATGAATGCACCGATGTATGCCGATGCAAAACAGCTCAGCGAGATGCTTTTGGAAAGATTTGAAAAGGGCGAGATCGGGGAAATCTATCTTGCATACACGGTATTTAAAAATACCGTAACGCATATCCCGACCATGTTAAGACTTCTTCCGGTAGAAATTCCGGAAAAGGAAACAGAGGAAGCACATGCAGAGGTTCCGATGAATTATGAGCCGAACGAGGAGACTGCACTTGGAATGATCATTCCGAAGTACATTACCAGTCTGATCTACGGAGCAATGAAGGAAGCGGTTGCCAGTGAAAATGGCGCCAGAATGCAGGCAATGGATTCAGCAACAAATAATGCTGATGAAATGATTCAGAAATTAGAATTAGATTATAACAGAGCACGTCAGGGCTCTATCACACAGGAACTGACAGAAATTATTGCCGGTGCACAGGCGATCAGCTGATGCGCGGTATCATAAGGAGTGAAAAAATGGCAGAAAAAAATATTGGCAAGATCACTCAGGTCATCAGTGCGGTACTGGATATCAAATTTTCAGGAAAACTTCCTGAAATCTACGAAGCTATCGATATCCCGTTAAAGGACGGGGGAAAGCTGGTTGTAGAGGTATCCCAGCATCTTGGTGATGACACTGTAAGATGTATCGCCATGGGTCCGACAGACGGACTGGTCAGAGGAATGGAGGCGATTGCCACCGGAGCCCCGATCAGTGTACCGGTTGGTGAAAATACCCTTGGACGTATCTTCAATGTATTGGGTGATCCGATTGATAATAAGCCGGCACCGGATTGTGAAAAGCATTTTCCAATCCACAGAAAGGCACCGGCATTTGAAGAACAGTCAACTTCTACAGAAGTTTTGGAAACAGGAATCAAAGTCGTAGACCTTCTCTGCCCGTATCAGAAGGGTGGAAAGATCGGTCTGTTTGGTGGTGCCGGTGTAGGTAAAACCGTACTCATTCAGGAATTGATCCACAACATTGCTACCGAGCATGGCGGATATTCCGTATTTACAGGGGTAGGCGAACGTACCCGTGAAGGAAATGACCTGTTCCACGAAATGACAGATACAGGAGTTATCAATAAAACGACCATGGTATTCGGACAGATGAACGAGCCGCCTGGAG
>CAZOJX010000133.1:0-4398 GCA_964580255.1 uncultured Lachnoclostridium sp.
GCTCGTGCGGTAATCGAACTTGCAGGTATCAAGAACATCGGTACAAAATCTTTAGGTTCCAACAACAAACAGAACGTTGTTCTTGCTACAATCAACGGATTAAAGAACATTAAAACTCCGGAAGAAGTAGCTAGAAAACGTGGTAAATCTGTAGAAGAAGTACAGGCTTAAGGAGGAGAAGAACATGGAAAAGACATTAAAGATTACATTAGTAAAATCCCCAATCGGCGCTGTACCAAAACACAAAGCAACTGTAGAAGCTTTAGGTTTAAAGAAACTTCATCAGACAGTTGTAAAACCAGATAACGAAGCTGTAAGAGGCATGATCTGGCACGTTAAACATTTAGTAAAAGTAGAAGAAGTTTAAGGAGGTGCCACAATGAACTTATCAAATTTACATTACGCTGAAGGTTCTAAACAGAGCGATAACTTCAGAAGAGGCCGTGGACACGGTTCAGGAAATGGTAAGACAGCTGGTAAGGGCCACAAAGGTCAGAAAGCTCGTTCTGGAGCACCAAGACCAGGCTTTGAAGGTGGTCAGATGCCATTATACAGAAGACTTCCAAAGAGAGGTTTCACAAACAGAAACTCTAAAGAAATCGTTGCGATTAACTTAAGCGCACTGGAAGTATTCGAAAATGATGCAGTTGTATCTGTAGAAACATTGATCGCACAGGGTATCGTTAAAAACGCAAAAGACGGCGTTAAGATCTTAGGAAACGGTACACTTACAAAGAAACTCACTGTTCAGGCTAACGCATTTAGTGCAAGCGCTGTAGAAAAGATTGAAGCACTGGGTGGAAAAGCCGAGGTGATCTAATGTTTAAAACATTAATTAATGCATTTAAAGTTGAGGATATTAGAAAGAAACTGATCTATACATTCCTGATGCTGATCGTTATCAGAATAGGTTCCCAGCTCCCGGTTCCGGGAGTTAACCGGGACTATTTTGCAGCATGGTTTGCAGCTCAGAACAATGGTGCGTTCAACTTCTTTGACGCATTTACCGGTGGTTCTTTCTCCAGCATGTCTTTATTTGCACTGGGTGTTAACCCGTACATTACATCATCCATCATTGTACAGCTTTTGACCATTGCAATTCCTGCTTTGGAAGAAATGCAGAAAGATGGAGAAGACGGTAAGGAGAAACTCCAGAAGATCACACGTTACCTGACAATTGTTCTTGCACTGATCGAAGCAGTTGCGATGACTGTTGGCTTTGGTAACAAAGGTCTCTTACAGGAAGTAAACTTCATCAATGGTTTAGGCGTTGTTGCTGCCCTTGTTGGAGGAAGCTGTCTTGTAATGTGGATCGGTGAAAGAATTACAGAAAAGGGAATCGGAAACGGTATCTCTATCGTACTTCTGATCAACATCGTATCCCGTATGCCGGATGACTTTGTAACACTTTACCATCAGTTTATGAAAGGCCAGTCAGTAGCGAAAGCGGTTCTGGCTGCTGTGATCATCATTGCGGTAGTGCTTTTGACAATCGTTCTCGTAATCTTCTTACAGGACGGTGTCAGAAAGATTCCGGTACAGTATGCAAAGAAAATGCAGGGTCGTAAAATGGTTGGTGGCCAGTCCACTCATATTCCATTAAAGGTTAACACTGCAGGGGTTATCCCGGTAATCTTTGCTTCCTCTCTGATGAGCTTCCCTGGCATCATTATGATGCTGATCGGAAAATCAAACATTGAGGGTGTTGGAGGACATGTTCTGAACGCATTATCTCAGCAGAACTGGTGCAGTTTAGAACAGCCTTGGTATTCCGTAGGTTTATTGATCTACATTTTACTGGTTGTATTTTTTGCATATTTCTACACAAGCATTACTTTTAATCCTTTAGAAGTAGCAAACAATATGAAGCGCCAGGGTGGATTTGTTCCGGGTATCAGACCGGGAAAACCGACATCTGATTATCTTGCAAAGATCTTGAATTTCATTATCTTTATCGGAGCAATCGGATTGATCATTGTAGCGGTTATTCCAATTTTCTTTAACGGTGTATTTGGTGCTAGCGTTTCCTTCGGTGGAACATCTTTGATCATCGTTGTTGGAGTTGTTCTTGAAACAATCAAACAGGTTGAAGCGCAGTTAGTAAACCGTCACTATAAAGGATTTTTAAACGATTAGTCGTTAATGGTATCTATGGCCTGCGTTGGGTGTTGACACAACACCCGACACAGGCTTAATGTATATAATGACAACAGTTTGGTTTTTGCTGAAAAAGCAGACCGGATTGCTGCATAGCTGTAGAAGGAGACTAAAACATGAAGATCATTATGTTAGGCGCACCAGGAGCCGGAAAAGGTACACAGGCGAAGAAGATCGCTGATAAGTATCAGATCCCGCACATTTCTACTGGAGATATCTTCAGAGCAAATATTAAAAACGGAACAGAGCTTGGAAAAAAAGCGAAAACTTATATGGATCAGGGACTTTTGGTTCCGGACGAACTGGTAGTAGACCTGGTAGTTGACAGACTGGCACAGGAAGACTGCAAAAACGGTTGTGTACTGGACGGTTTCCCAAGAACGATCCCACAGGCAGAAAGCCTGGATGCAGCACTGGCTGCAAAGGGAGAAGTGATCGATTATGCCATTGATGTCGATGTTCCGGATGAAAACATTATTAACAGAATGTCAGGAAGACGTGCGTGTGTTGGCTGTGGAGCCACATATCATATCGCTTATGCACCGACAAAAACAGAAGGCATCTGCGACCGCTGCGGAGAAAGCCTGATTTTAAGAGACGATGATCAGCCGGAAACTGTCAAGAAACGTCTGAACGTTTATCACGAACAGACTCAGCCGCTGATCGACTATTACTCAGAAAAGAATGTATTGAAGAGCGTTGACGGAACACAGGATATGGAAGCTGTTTTCTGCGCGATCGTGGATATTTTAGGAGCTTAAGATTATGTCTGTAACGATTAAATCAGCAAGAGAAATCGAACTTATGAGAGAAGCCGGAAGATTGCTGGCAGAGGTTCATGAAGAACTGGCTGCATTCATCAAACCGGGAATCTCAACAAAAGATATTGACAGACTCGGCGAAAAATTGATCCGGGACAGAGGCTGTATTCCTAACTTTTTGAATTATAATGGTTATCCGGCATCAATCTGTGTATCCGTCAATGACGAGGTAGTACATGGGATTCCGAATAAACACCACATTTTAAAAGAAGGAGATATCGTAAGCCTGGATGCCGGGCTGATCTACAAAGGCTATCATTCTGATGCCGCAAGAACCCATGGGGTTGGAAAGATCAGTGAGGAAGCACAGAGGCTGATCGATGTAACACGCCAGAGCTTTTTTGAAGGAATCAAGTATGCGAAAGCAGGAAACCGCCTTCATGATATTTCCAATGCGATCGGCGCTTATGCAGAAAGCTTTGGATATGGTGTAGTAAGAGACCTGGTAGGTCATGGAATCGGAACAGCACTTCACGAAGACCCACAGATCCCGAATTTCAAGCAGCTTCGCCGTGGCATTAAGCTGATGCCTGGAATGACTCTTGCCATTGAACCAATGATCAATGCCGGGACATGGGAAGTATGCTGGATGGACGATGACTGGACGGTTGTAACAGAAGATGGTGCGTTGTCTGCTCATTATGAAAATACAGTGCTCATTACAGACGGCGAGCCGGAGATTCTGACTCTTATTAAGTAATCCGGAGGGAATTATGGAATTAAGAAAAGGAATGCTGGCGATTTCAAAGGCCGGTCACGATAAAGACTGCTGGTACGTGATCTTAAAAGCTGAAGGAGAAAAGGTTTTTCTCGTAAATGGTGAAAATCGTTCCATGGAACGACCGAAGGAGAAAAAACGCAAACACATTCAGCCGGTCTGCAAAATTCCTGAGATCTTACAGGAAAAGCTTACCGACGGAAGAACATGGACCAACGAAGAAGTAAAAAGAGCGTTAAAACTTGCCAAACAGGATTGATTTTAGGAGGATTTAAAATGTCAAAAGCTGACGTTATTGAAATTGAAGGAACGGTTGTTGAAAAGCTTCCGAATGCAAACTTCAAAGTAGAACTTGAAAATGGACATATCGTATTAGCACATATCAGCGGAAAGCTCCGCATGAACTTTATCCGTATTTTACCGGGCGATAAAGTTACTTTAGAGCTTTCACCGTACGACCTTTCCAAAGGACGTATCATTTGGAGAGATAAGTAAAAAAAGTAAGAAAAAAAGTTGTAATTTTTTTCTAAAAACACTTGCAATCAGATCATGCGTATGCTACTATAGTATACGCATGATTTTTTAATATTCGTGAACTGCGCTTAGCGTGCGCAAAAACATGAGAAGTGCGGCGTGAATATCATGTAAAAGCATAGTCAAAGGGAAGGAGGATTTACCCATGAAGGTTAGATCATCAGTAAA
>CAZOJX010000134.1:0-4314 GCA_964580255.1 uncultured Lachnoclostridium sp.
ACCTTGAGTTCTTCAATACACATCCATTCTTAGTAACATTCGTAATGGGTATCGTTTTATCAATGGAACAGCAGAAAGCTGATATCAACACAATCCGTGCCGTACGTGTTGCTGCAATGGGACCTCTTGGTGGTATCGGTGATGCTATTTTCTGGTTCACATTAGTTCCAATCGCTGCAGGTATCTGCTCTAACATGGCGATTAACGGATCTATCCTTGGACCGATCCTGTTCCTCGTAATCTTCAACGCAGTTCAGTTTGCAGTTCGTTTCTTCTTAATGAACTGGTCTTACAAACTTGGATCTGCAGCTATCGGTATCTTAACAGCTAACGCTAAAGAATTCACACGTGCAGCTTCTATGCTCGGTGTATTCATCGTTGGTGCTTTAACATCTAACTATGGTGGAACAACAGTTGCTCTTGAAATCGCAAACGGCGAAAGTCCAATCGTTATCCAGAGCATTCTTGATGGCGTTCTTCCAAAAATGATTCCATTAGCATTAACATTAATGTGCTACTTCTTAATGAAGAAAAAAGGCTGGACACCTGTAAAATGTATCGCTTTACTCTTAGTAATCGGTCTTGTAGGTGGAGCAATCGGTCTCTTCTAACACATTATTTACAAGAAATATTAACAGGTTAATATTAGACTCCTTGATTGAAAAATCCGCCGGTTTGCGCCTCGTGTGTGAACCGGCGATTTTTTTGGAAAATCAAAAAAGAGCAGCAGGAAAAGAAACAGATCAGTTGACTTTTTGGGGGGCTATGTTAGAATGAAACTATCTAAAAATATGGAACAAATGGAAGAAGGGAAATTTGATATGAGAATTATTAAAACCAAAGACTATGCAGACATGAGCAGAAAGGCTGCAAACATCATCGCAGCACAGGTAATCTTAAAACCGGATTGTGTTCTTGGACTTGCAACCGGTTCTACACCGATCGGAACATACAAAGAACTGATCAAAGCTTATGAAAACGGAGATCTGGATTTCTCTCAGGTAAAAACAGCAAACCTGGACGAATACCGCGGACTGGAAAAAACAAATGACCAGAGCTACGATTACTTCATGAAAGAAAACCTGTTCAACCACATTAACATCAACTTTGAAAACCTGAACATTCCAAACGGAGAAAACCCTGATGCAGATGCAGAATGTGCAAGATACGAAGAAGTTGTGAAGGCTCTTGGCGGACAGGATCTTCAGCTCCTTGGTATGGGTCATAACGGCCATATCGGCTTCAATGAACCTGCAGACGAATTCGTAAAAGAAACTCACTGTGTTGACTTACAGGAAAGCACAATCCAGGCAAATAAGAGATTCTTTGAAAAGGTAGAAGATGTTCCTACACAGGCTTACACCATGGGAATTAACACCATTATGCAGGCGAAAATGATCCTTGTAGTAGTCAGCGGTTCTGACAAAGCTGAGATCGTAAAGAAAGCATTCTTCGGACCGGTTACACCACAGGTTCCGGCATCTATTTTACAGCTTCATCCAAATGTAATCGTTGTTGTTGACGAAGCAGCAGGTAGCCTGATCTAGGATAGGACAGAATCTATGTTGCATGAAAAGCTGACAGAAGCAGATGTGAAGAAGATCCAGGACGAAATCGAACACCGGAAGCTGGTAATCCGTAAGGAGGCACTGGAATCGGTGAAAGAGGCCAGGGCTCATGGAGACTTAAGCGAAAATTTCGAATACAAGGCTGCAAAGCAGTATAAGAATAAAAATGAGAGCAGGATCCGTTATCTGGAAAAAATGCTCAAAAATGCGGAAGTCATCGAGGATCATTCTAAAAGCGATGAGGTTGGACTTGATAAGATCGTGACCGTTTATATTCCGGAGGACGAGGAGGAGGAAACCTATAAGATCGTAACCTCAATCCGGGGAAATTCCATGAACGGTTATATCAGCATTGAATCCCCCTTGGGAAAGGCACTGCTTCGCCATAAGGTGGGAGATACGGTTAACGTAAAAGTGAATGACTCCTATTCCTATGAAGTGGAAATCAGGGAAATCCGGGAATCTACGGAAGACGAGGATCGGATTCGACAGTTTTAAAAAGACGATAAAAAAAGTTCTTGTTTTGCAAGAACTTTTTTTAATGAAATCTTTATGCTTTATGATCGCTGCCGCAGACGAGCATTTTGCTCATAACATAGGCTTTTACCTTTTCACGGCCGGCTGCGTTATATTTCTTTGGATCAATGGTGTCCGGTTTTTCCATCAGGACTTCTTTGACACCTTCAGTAAAGGCAATACGAAGATCAGTAGCGTAATTAACTTTGCAGATGCCTCGTTTGACACATTCCTTAACAGTATCGTCCGGAACACCGGAGGTTCCATGGAGTACCAGTGGAATAGAAACCACTTTGCGGATCTCACTTAAACGATCAAGATCCAGTTTTGGGATTCCTTTGTAAACGCCGTGAGCGGTGCCGATGGCAACTGCCAGGAAGTCTACGTTTGTTCTTTCTACAAATTCAGCAGCTTCGGAAGGCTCTGTGTAACCACCGTTTCCGCCGTCAAGATCGTCTTCTTTTCCGCCGACCTTTCCAAGCTCTGCTTCTACCGGTACATTGCCCGGGTGGCAGGCGTCAACCACTGCTTTTGTGATGGAGATATTTTCTTCAAAAACACTGTGAGATCCATCGATCATAATGGAAGTATATCCGGCACGAAAAGCTTTCATGGCAAGATCAAAGCTGCTGCCATGGTCTAAATGCATAACCACAGGAACACTTGCTTTTTTTGCAGCACATGCAACATTGGCATAAAAATAATCAGCGTCTGCATATTTCAGGGTAGATGGAGTTGTCTGCATGATCACAGGGGAACGAAGCTCCTCTGCAGCTGCGATCACTGCCTGAACCATTTCCATGTTTTCTACGTTAAAAGCACCCACGGCATAGCCATTTTTCTGTGCATCTAACAGCAATTCTTTTGATGTTACTAACATTTTTTGTCCTCCCTAAGGTGTGATTCATCTTTTATTGTAACGCTTTGACAAGCTTTTCAAACTGCATAAAATGAGATGCCTTAATAAGAATGGAATCTCCCTTCTGCAAAAGTGACGGAAGCTGCTCTAACAGTTCCTCTTTTGTGGCAAATAAAAGTGCCTGCATGGAAGGAGACTGTTCCTTAGCACCCCGGACAATTTCTTCGGAAAGGGTTCCCACACAGAGCAGAAGATCGATCTTTTTCTGTGCAGCGTGGACTCCTACCGTATGATGAAGGGCACGTTCCTCGGTTCCCAGTTCCCCCATATCTCCTAAGATCGCCACTTTTCTGCCAAGAGCAGTTGCCAGCACATCTAAGGAAGCTTTCATAGACACCGGATTGGCATTGTAGCAATCGTCCATGATCGTATAATCTTCGGTGTGAATGAGGTGATTTCGTCCGCTGATGGTCTGTGCCTGTTCCAGCCCCTGACGGATTTCTTCTAAAGACAGTCCGCAGGAAAGACCTACGCAGGTACCGGCCAGGGCATTGTACACCATATGCATACCCGGAATGTGGATATGAGCAGAAAAATCTCCGACCGGTGTGGAAATGTCACATTTCAGTCCGTCCAGACCAAGGTTTTCCACATGAGTCGTATGAATATCATTTGACGGATCCATACCGAAGGTGGTGCAAAGAAGGTCTTTGCGGGATTTTAAGGTACAGAGCTTATCGTCATCTCCATTCACAATGGCTTTGGCTCCCGGTGCAGCAAAATCGAAGATTTCTGATTTTGCTTTCAGGACACCGTCCCGATCCTGTAAAAATTCCAGGTGGCAGTATCCGATATTTGTGATCACGCAGATGTCCGGTCGGGCGATCTTGCTTAAGCGGTGCATTTCTCCAAAGTCACTGATCCCCATTTCCAATACGGCCGCCTCATGATCTTCCTGAATCTGGAATACGGTTAACGGAAGTCCCACTTCATTGTTAAAGTTTCCGGCGGTTTTTAAGGTGCGATATTTCACGCTTAAGACCGAAGCAATCATTTCTTTGGTGCTGGTCTTTCCGACACTGCCGGTAATGCCGACGATCGGAATGCTCAGCGTGCTGCGGTAAGCTTCTGCAATGTCCTTTAATGCCTGAAAGGTGGAAGAAACCTGAATATACGGGTGTTCCTCATTTGCCGGCGGCTGTTCGCCTAGACAGCAAAGTGCTCCTTTGGCATAGCAGTCTCCGATAAAAGAATGTCCGTCAACCCGTTCGCCGACAGTTGCGGCGAAAAGCCAGCCAGCTGTGATCTTACGGCTGTCGATGGCAATGCCAGCCGCTTCTTTTTCCAGAGCATCCTTTGGTCCATAGTAGG
>CAZOJX010000135.1:0-4273 GCA_964580255.1 uncultured Lachnoclostridium sp.
CTGGATGCTCTTTGGATTGCATTCCGGATTTTAGGAATCGGACCGGGAGATGAGGTTCTGGTGCAGGGAAACACTTATATTGCCAGTGTCATGGGGATTACCATGAACGGTGCAACACCGATCTTCGTTGAACCGGATGAATATTTTAACATTGATACAAAGAAGCTGGAAGAAAAGATCACTGAAAAAACAAAGGCGATTTTAGTAGTTCATTTATACGGACAGGCATCGAAGATGGACGAGGTTTTGGCTTTATGTAAAAAGTACAATCTTCGTCTAATTGAGGACTGTGCGCAGTCCCATGGTGCATGTTTTGATGGAAAGATGACAGGAACCTTTGGAGATATTGGCTGCTTCTCCTTCTATCCGTCCAAAAATGTAGGTGCATTCGGAGATGCGGGAGCAATCGTGACAAATGATGACAAGATAGCAGAAGATTTCAGAGTGTTTAGAAATTATGGCAGTGAAAAACGCTATTACAATAAGATTGTCGGGGCAAACTCCAGACTGGACGAAATGCAGGCAGGACTTTTAAGAGTGCGTCTCTCCCACGCAGATGCAATGGAAGCAGAACGTATCAGAATTGCAGAACGTTATACTGCAGAGATTAAGAATCCAAAGATTCAGCTTCCGCAGGTGCGAGAAAACTGTACTGCCGTATGGCATCAGTATGTGATCCGCTGTGAGGAAAGAGACAGACTGATCGAATATCTTGACGAAAAAGGAATCGGAACGATCATTCATTACCCGATTCCGCCGCATTTATCAGAGGCGTACAGTTATTTAGGATATCATGAGGGAAGTTTCCCGATTACAGAAAGCTATGCCAAGACGGTACTTTCCATTCCGATGTATGTTGGAATGACAGAGGAAGAACAAACGCAGGTGATTGCTGCGATCAATGAATTTGTATAATAAATAAAGGAGAATATCATGCAGCACGTAACAGAACAGTGCAAAGTGTTGAATTTTGCTGATTTAGGAGATGAGAGGGGAAAACTGGTTGTTGTAGAAGGCGAGCAGCATATTCCGTTCAAAATTGAGAGAGTTTTTTACATGTATGGCTCTGATGGTGAAGTGATCAGAGGTCAGCATGCCAACAGAGAGTCAGAGTTTGTCCTGATCAATGTGGGCGGTACTTCGAAAGTCCGTATCGACAACGGACATAGTGAAGCGGTGGTTGAACTGAATAAACCGATGATGGGATTATACATTCCGACTATGGTATGGAAGGATATGTATGACTTTTCAGAAGATTCTATTCTGTTAGTACTTGCAAGTACGCATTACAATGGAAATGAATACATCAGAGATTACGAAGAATACAAAAAAGAAATGGGAGTAATCGAAAATCATGAGTAAGATTTCAATTATCATTCCGGTATACTGGAATTCTGACACATTGATGGCTCTCTATGAGGATATGAAAGCGAAAATCCTTCATAGAATCGGTGAATACGAGATTGTTATGGTGGACGATGGCTCAGGGGATAATTCCTGGGAAATCATGAATCAGATCAAAGCAATGGATTCAAATGTCCGACTTGTGAAGCTTTCCAGAAATTTTGGTGAACATGCGGCACTTTTGGCAGGGCTTCATCACTGTACCGGTGACTGTGCAGTGACAAAACAGGCAGATCTTCAGGAAGATTCCGAACTGATCCTGGAAATGTATGAAAAATGGAAAGAGGGAAATAAGGTCGTGATGGCCATTCGTGAAGAACGTGATGACCCGGCAATGAAGAAATTCTTTGCAGGGCTCTACTATGCGATCGTTCGAAAATTCATCATGAAATCCATGCCTCAAGGCGGCTGTGACTGTTACCTTATTGACAGACAGGTCATCGAAGTCATCGAATTGTTAGACGAGAAAAATTCTTCTCTGACCCTGCAGGTTATGTGGGTCGGTTTTAAAAGGGCAGATGTTTATTTCCACAGAAAAGCCAGAGAGGAAGGCGAAAGTCGCTGGACATTAGGCAAAAAAGTTAAGCTGGTTGTGGATTCGATGATGAGCTTTTCCTACGCTCCGGTACGCGCCATGTCAACAATGGGAGGACTTTTCTTTTTTGCATCGATTGTTTGGGCCATTGTGATCATTGTTCAGACTTTAACTCATGGAGCAGATGTTGCCGGCTGGGCAAGTCTGATGGCATTAATTTTATGTTCTTCAGGTTTGATCATGCTCATGTTGGGAATTTTAGGAGAATATATCTGGCGTGTATTAGATGCCAGCAGAAATCGTCCGCCGTTTATTGTGGACGAAACCAAAGGATTTGAAGAATCATGACAAATACTTTTGTCTCAAAAGTTGATAAAAAATTGATACCAACCTGCAATATCATGGGAGTTCATCTGGCGGCAATCAATATGCCATGGCTGATCGAATTTACGAGGAAACATGTCAAAGAGCTATCGGGAAACTATGTATGTGTATCCAATGTTCATACAACCGTAATGAGCTATGATGATCCGGAATATTGTGCAGTGCAAAACGGAGGAATCCTGGCGATTCCGGATGGAGGTCCTCTTTCTTCCGTAGGGAGAAAACGTGGATTTTCTGACATGGAGCGAACGACCGGGCCGGATTATCTAAAAGAAATTTTAAAGATTTCCGCAGAGGAAGGATATCGTCATTTTTTCTACGGTTCTACAGAAGAAACGTTGGAAAAACTGAAAAAACATCTTGCGGAACATTATCCGGGAGTACAGATTGCAGGAATGTACAGTCCGCCGTTTCGAGCTTTAAGTGATGAGGAAGAACAGAAAATTCTGAATCTGATCAATGAAAGTCAGGCGGATTTTGTCTGGATCGGTCTGGGAGCACCGAAACAGGAACGGTGGATGGCAGCCCATCAGGGAAAAATCCATGGAATGATGGTAGGTGTTGGTGCGGCCTTTGATTATCTGGCCGGAAATATTTCCAGAGCACCGATGTGGATGCAGAAAGCAAATCTGGAGTGGCTGTATCGGTTGCGGCAGGAGCCGAAGCGTTTGTTTAAACGTTATTTTTATACAAATACAAAATTTATCTGGAATGCAGTAATTCGAGGAAAATAAAATGTCTGATAAAAAGCAAAAGGTTCTGATTGTTCATAATTATTACCAGATTCCCGGAGGGGAAGATACGGTAGTTGAAAATGAGAAAAGAATGCTGGAAAAACATGGACATGAGGTCTTGCTATATACCAGACATAATTCGGAACTAAAAACATTATCCCGATTTCAGAAACTCCTGCTTCCGCTTTCAACGGTGTTTCAGGTGAGAACCTATCGGGAAGTACGAAAGCTGATCGAAAAAGAGAAGATTGATCTTTTACATGTTCATAATACATTGAATCTGGTGAGTCCGTCCGTTTATTATGCAGGATTTTCCAAAAAGATTCCGGTGGTGCAGACAATTCACAATTTTCGGATGCTTTGTCCGGGAGCAACTTTTTATCGGGACGGGCAGGTCTGTGAAGACTGTCTGAAAAAAGGATTGACCTGTGCAGTAAAGCATAAATGTTATCGCGGTAGCAGAATCCAGAGTTTGGCCTGTGTTCTAAGTACCTGGATTCATAGGATGCTGGGGACTTACGGAAGGTTGAATTATATCTGTCTGACAGAATTTAATAAAGAAAAGCTGTTGAATTTAAAGCAGATTAAAGAAGAAAAGGTGTTTGTAAAGCCGAATTTTGTGCCAAAGGCTGAGAGAATCCTGTCTTATCAGGAACGAGAGAATCAGTTCGTTTATGTGGGGCGTCTGGACAAGCTGAAAGGAGTAGCTCTCCTTTTACATGCCTGGAAAAAACTGAACGTTGAAGACTGGAAGCTGGTTCTGTGCGGTACCGGTCCATTAGAAAAATGGTGCAAAGCATATATAAAGGAAAACTCTTTGAAAAATGTAGAATTCAAAGGCTTTGTGGAGAACGCCAGGGCAAGGGAAATCATTGGAAAATCAAAGGCATTGATCCTGCCGACCAGATGGTATGAGGGATTTCCGATGACGATTGCAGAAAGTTATGCAGTAGGAACACCGGTGATTGGTTCTAACCTTGGAAATACAGGGGATTTGATTGCTGAAGGAAACACTGGTTGGAAATTTTTGCCGGGTTCTGTAGAAGACTTGGTTTTGGCGCTGCAAAAGGCCATGAAACAGCCAATGATTTTGAAAAAAGATCAGATTGAAAAATATTCAGAAGAAAGTAACTACCAGTTATTGAGGAATATCTATGAAACATGTTGCGATCATCACTAATATTCCGGCACCGTATCGTGTGGATTTTTTTGATTA
>CAZOJX010000136.1:0-4241 GCA_964580255.1 uncultured Lachnoclostridium sp.
CACAATAACCGCAGGCATTGATTACTGTCGTATCTTTATAGATATCCTTCTGGGGAATGGAAATACCATAATTTCTATGTACATGTCCATGAATAAAATATTTTGGACGATACTTTTCCATCAGTTCCAGAAAGCACTCAAATCCTCTATGAGAAATATTATCCAAATCATTCAATCCGTAAGCAGGCGCATGAGTTAATAAAATATCGAATCCTTTATAATACCATAAACTAAACCATAACTTCCGAATTCTCTTTTTCATCTGTTTTTCTGTATAAAAGTTCGTTCCGTTACGGTATCTGTAGGAGCCTCCCAAACCTAAAATCCGGACGCCATTTACCACATGAATTCTGTCTTCAACACATACGCAGCCCCCCGGCGGAAGAAGTTCAAAACTTTCATCATGATTTCCCTTTACATAAAACACCGGACAATGTGCCATTGTAGCAATAAATTCTAAATAGTTGCGATGAAGGTCACCACTGGATAGGATCATATCATATCCATCAAAAATCCCATCCCTATAATTATCATAGAATTTCATTACTTCTTCATCTGAAATAGCCAGTATCTTCATATTTCCCCCATATTGTCATCTGTTTCTTTCCTTCTTAAACTACTATTTTAACACATTTTATTCTCTTGTAATAGACATTTTAGGCTAAAACAGATTTGTTACGAAAATTTCCAAACCGATAAAGATCAAAATAGCACCGCCCAGCATACTCGCCTTTCCTGCAAGCTTTGTCCCAAATTTTTTTCCTAAAAACAGACCGGCCATGCAGATCACAAATGTTACGACTGCAATGATGGAACAGGCGATCAATGCCTGTGCCCAATGATATTCCGCAATGGTAAATCCTACAGAAAGTGCATCAATGGAAGTCGCAACCCCTTGAAGCAGAAGGCCTGCAAATCCTACCGCCGGCTTTTCGTCCTCTCCATCTTTGGATTTCAGTCCTTCAAAGAACATGCTTCCGCCGATATAGCCCAGCAATAAAAGGGCGATCCATGGAATAAATTTCTGAAATGCCGTAAAATACTGGGAAATTGTGGAAACACAGATCCAGCCGATCATCGGCATTGCAAACTGGAAAAAAGCAAATACACCGGCAATCCCGCACATTCTCGCCTTTTTCATTTCAGGCTCATTCAGTCCATTTGCAAGAGATACGGAAAAGGCGTCCATCGCCAGACCAACACCTAATAACACACTGTTAAACACAAACATAAAATACCAATTCATTTTTCATCCTCTACTTTCGTTAAAATAAAAATACCCCGAGTACAGCCAAAATGCTATACTCAGGGGTTTCCTTACTGATATTTCTATAGACTCCACGTACAGCACAAAGGCTTACGTGAGTCTCGCAATTTGAAACAAGCCAGATCGTAATGACCAGTATGTTGACTTGTTACGCAGGAGTCTGCGCTCGCTACTCCCTCACACAAAGCTTACTTATTGTATCACTTCCGCAGGCAGAACGCAAGCCAAAAATCAGGCTTCCTTTCTTTTTCGGTATAAATATTCGTCCAGCTGTTTTTTAATATCCTCCGGAATCTCTCTTGCCACCGGGCAGACAGCCGCATTGGCAAACCGCTCTGTAAACGCCGCGATAAAATCAATATCCTTCTGAAGCTGTTCCATGGACATCACATCTTTCAAATCATAGCGGCAATGGATCGGTGCCACATTGTCACTTGCGATGCGGGCAAAAGAAAGTGCCGGAACGCCCTGATCCGCAAATGGTGTTGAATCACTGGCATAAACACCGGTTTTTGCACTGACCGGGAATCCAAGCTCTGCTCCCATATAAGAAATGTAGCCGGCCAGCTTTTCCTCTGCGGAAACACAGGAAATGAATTTTCCCATGTAGGTTCCGATCATATCCACATTGATGTTCAAAGCCACCTTGGAAAGTTCTTCTTCATGAGCTTTTACATAAGCCTTTGATCCTAACAGCCCCCGTTCCTCACTGCCGCAGAACACGAAGGTCAGTCCGTAGTTTAATTCCTTCCCTTTCATTTGTTCCATCACGCCCAAAAGACCTGCACAGCCGCTCATATTGTCATAAGCTCCGTGGGATAAGGAGGTGGTATCATAATGTGCCGTCAAAACAATCGATTCCTCCCGTTTGCCCGGAAGTTTTGCGATCACATTGTGGGATGCCCCTTCGTATTCCTTCTGGCGAACCTCCAGACGGATCGTTTTTGTCTTATTTTTCACTAATTCTATGGCTGTTTTTGCATGGATCATTGCACAAAGAACCGGTGTTTCCTCTCCCACGACTGCTTTTCGAAGATCTCTTTGGTCAATGTCATCGTTTGGATAGTGGATATTTCCGTACTGGAATAAAATGCCCTTTGCACCTGCCTTCATCAGATCCTGATAGGTAAAAAAGGTAACTCCCTGACTGTCCATCAAAACAATCTTATCCTTTGCACCTGCAATAGAAACCGGATCTGTTCCCGGCATATAGTAAAGCGGTCCCTCCACAGTACCGCTTCCGCAGCAGTGAAATGCCTTGCAGGTCAGCTCCTGTCCGTCTGCATACAGATGTGCTTCTTCAATCTCACCCATGGCAACCGGAAAGCTTTCAATTTCTGCCAAAGCTCCCAGCGCTTCGCACTGCGCCTTTAAATATTCAGCCACCTGCAGTTCCTCTCTGGTACCGCTGGTATGGACAAAATCTGTTTCATCAAATATTTTCTGTAAATTCATACTCTGCTCCTATTAGTTTTTCTTTTATTATGCACTACCAAAGCCGGCTGTCAAGTTTCCTTCTTTCGCAGTCTTGAAAATGCAAAAATGCAGATCAGCACCGAGATTACTGAACCGGACGCTGTCGCAAGTCCCATCGGAAACAGCGTAGCCGGAAACAGCTTAGATGTCACATAAACTCCCGGTACACGCATAAGTCCAATGGCAATGATATTATGTAAAAAGGACAGCTCAGATCTTCCCACCGCGCAGAAATAGCCGCTGAAGCAGAAATGGATCCCCGCAAAGAGGCAATCCCAGATATAGCCTCTCAGATACTGACCTCCCAGCCGTACCACTTCCGCACCTGCTACTGTAGTGCTGTCTGTAAAAAGCGAAACGACCGGTTCTGCAAAAAACTGCATCAGCAAAATAACTGCCGCGCCAAAACAGATAGAAATCTTCAAACCGCAGTACAAAGTTTCCTTCGCCCGTTCCGGTTTTCCGGCTCCAATGTTTTGTGCCCCCAATGCTGAAACAGTAGAAAGCATCGAAGACGGAACCAAAAACACAAAACTGATGATCTTTTCCACAATACCAACCGCTGCAGAATCATTTAATCCACGATGATTGGCAATGATGGTGATCAAAAGAAAGGCAATCTGGATCAGTCCGTCCTGAAATGCCACCGGAAGACCGATTCTTAAAATTCTTCCCATTACCGGACGTTTCGGACGAAAATCCTCTTTTCCGAAGGTGATTCCCGTTTTTCTTTTTCGTATTAGTGCCAGCGAAATCACCACACTCAGCGCCTGGGAAAGTGTTGTTCCTAACGCAGCTCCGGCAGGTCCCATCTGCAGTACACCCATAAACAGAATGTCCAGAACGATATTTGCTGCACATGCCACCGCTATAAAATACATCGGACTTTTCGAGTCTCCCAAGCCCCGGAAAATGGCACTGATCACATTATATGCCGTAATAAACGGAATCCCTAAAAAGCAGATCCGCAAATATGCCACCGTACCTTCCATTGCTTCCTGAGGAGTCGACAGTAATCCGGTGATCGGTCTTACCAAAAGTGTCAGGATTCCTGTCATAACCAGTGCTACCAGCATAAAAAGGATGACCGTATTTCCAATTCCTTCTGCTGCCTTTTTCCGATCCTCCCCACCTATGGCCTGTCCTACAAATACCGTTGTTCCCATGGCAAGTCCCACGATCATAACCGTCAGCATATGCATGAACTGGGAACCGATCGAAACCGCCGTTGTTTCTGCTACCACTCCAAACTGACCAATGATGTACAGATCTGCCATTCCATATAGCGTCTGCAAAAGATACGATAATAAATATGGCAGCGAAAACAGAATTACATTTTTCCATACGCTGCCACTTGTCAGATTTTTCTCCATTGTAATGTTTCCTCCTTCACACTCCATGGAAACATTATAAACACTACAACCGCTGTAGAGTCAATGCAAAAAATCATTTATTCAGTTTAATCCATTAACCAATGCTCCGATGTTCCTTGAACATA
>CAZOJX010000137.1:0-4192 GCA_964580255.1 uncultured Lachnoclostridium sp.
GTTTGGGACACAATACACAGGGAAGTATCCTTTGGAGCCATCCAGGCATTTGCTTCCTCGAAGTTTTCGATCACAACTGCGGTTCCGTTAACCCAGCCTTTGATTCCTTCTACTTCCGGGTGTTTATCATTTCCAATAATGATGATCTGTTTTCCAGCCCTGCTTTCCCGATCCACGATCCGGTGAATTTTTTTCACAAACGGACAGGTAGCATCTACCATATGAAGCCCACATTCCTCCATCAGATCATAAACGGCTTTTCCAACACCATGGGAACGGACGATCACCGTTGTACCCGGATTTAACTTTTTCAGTTCTTCTGTGGTATTTACCACCAGAACCCCATTTCGTTCCAGATCCTCCACTACCTGCTCATTGTGAATGATCGGTCCAAAGGTATAAATGGTTTCATGATTTTTCTCAGCTTCCTGATACACCGTATCCACTGCACGTTTCACACCGAAACAAAATCCGGCGGTTTTTGCAAGTTTTACTTCCATAACTGCTCCTATTTGATAAGATCTAAAATCGCCTGAACACTTTCTTCGATAGTCAGATCAGAAGAATCTACCAGCACTGCGTCTTCTGCCTGACGAAGCGGAGAAATCTCACGATTCATATCTCTGTAATCTCTTTCTTCAATATCCTGTTTGATCTTTGCAAGATCTGCTTCCTGACCTTTTTCCAGAAGCTCTTTATATCTTCGTTTTGCACGTACCTCAGAGCTTGCTGTCAGATACACTTTTACATCCGCATTCGGAAGCACAACCGTTCCGATATCACGGCCGTCCATTACCACACTGGCTGTTGCCGCCAATTTACGCTGCAGTTCCACCAGTTTTTGACGGACATCGCCATTTACGGAGCTGGCTGATGCCATATTTCCCACTTCTTCGGTACGCAGCTGACCGGTTACGTTTTCTCCGTTTAAGAAAACCTGCTGTTCTCCATTTTCATAGGAAATCGTAACATTTACATCTTCCACTGCTTTGCTGATCTTCTCATATTCCTCAGCTTTGATCCCGCATCTTAAAAAATGGATCGCCATGGCACGATACATGGCACCCGTATCAATATAAATAAAATCCTTTTCTTTTGCTACTTTCTTTGCGATGGTGCTTTTTCCGGCACCTGCCGGTCCATCGATTGCCACACTATATCCCATATGATTTTCCTCCTGATTTATACACTGATTCCTGCCAGATAAGCGGTAGACCATGCGATCTGCAGGTTAAATCCTCCGGTCTTTGCATCAAGATCCAGCACTTCACCCACAAAATAAACGCCCGGATGTTCCTTACATTCCATGGTAGACGGGTTGATCTCTTTTACAGAAACACCGCCCCGGGTAATGATTGCTTCATTCCAGCCGCGAAGGGACGTCACTTTCAGTTCAAATCCTTTGATCAAACTGATAAATCCTTCTCTTTCTGCCCTTGAAATCTCATTCACCTTCTTTTCCGGTGCAATGCCGCTAAGATCGATCATGACCGGAATCAATTTTGACGGGAACAGACCTCCCAGTACATTTTTAAACTGTTTGTTCTTTCCTTCTTCAAACTCCCTCAGCAGTCTGGCATCTAGCTGTTCTCTCGTAAGTGCCGGCTTCAAGTCAATGACCAGACGAAGGGGACCCTTTTTGATCTGTTTGGAAATGTAGGAGCTGCCTGTTAAGATCAGAGGGCCTGATACCCCAAAATGGGTAAAAAGCATTTCACCGAAATCCTTGTACAGTTCCTTTTTTCCGTCATAGATCGCAGCTGTTACATTTTTTAAAGAAAGTCCCTGCAGCTGTTTCGGAATCTCTCCTTCGACATTCATCGGTACCAGCCCCTGTGTAAGTTCTGTGACCTTCATGTTCATTTCTTTTGCAAAACGGTATCCGTCACCGGTAGATCCTGTCGGCTGATAGGACATTCCGCCTGTTGCAACAATTATCGAATCAAAATCCGCCAATTCATCCAGAGATCTTACCTCATGATGAAGATGGATCTTCACTCCTGCTTTTTTCATTGCCCGTTCCAATGCTGCAATAATATCCGAAGAATGGTCCGATACCGGAAATACCCGGTCTCCCCGTTCCACTTTTAAAGGACAGCCTTCCTTTTTAAAAAAGTCCATGACCATATCATTGGAACAGCCATAAAAAGCACTGTATAAAAATTTGGGATTTGCACGCACATTCGACAGCAGGGTTTCAATATCCGCTGCATTTGTTACATTACAGCGACCTTTCCCTGTAATAAACAGCTTTTTCCCAAGCTTCTCATTTTTTTCAAAAACATGCACTTCATTTCCGTTCTGTGCAGCAAAAATCGATGCAAACATTCCGGCGGCTCCGCCGCCCACCACTGCAACTCTGCTCATTGATCAAACTCCATTTATCATTCATTTTTATTATCTCAGATTTTATCACGTTGTCATTATACATGATATCTTTTCAAAACACAAACACTCCTTTTTCTGGATTTTCTGTTTTTCCCATTCCCGACACTTTTCCAAAGAATGACGTAGAAAAAAACGGATTCTTTTGTTATACTATATTCACTTCAAATTAAGGAGAATTTACCATATGAGAAATATCAGATTAACTTTAGAATATGACGGCGGACGCTATCAGGGCTGGGCACGTCTTGGAAAAAATGAATCCAATAATTCTGTTTCTAACAAAATCCTCGAAGTACTGGAAAAAATGACCGGTGAAAAGGATCTTGAGCTTTTTTGCGGCTGCCGTACAGAGGTTGGTGTGCATGCCTACGCACAGATCGTCAATTTCAAAACCGAATGTCCCATGAAATGTCTGGAGATCAAACATTATCTGAACCGTTATCTTCCCTTCGATATCGCAGTTACCGATGTAAGGGAAATGCCGGAACGCTTTCATGCCCAGTTAAATGCCGTTTCCAAAACTTATATTTACCGCATGACGGTCAGCGAAGTCCCAAGTGTCTTTGACAGAAAATACACCTATCACTGCTTCAAAACTCCTGATATCAAAGTAATGCAGCAGGCAGCACAAAATCTGATCGGAAAACACGATTTCAAAAATTTTTCCACTGCCAAAAGATCCAAATCAACCCTTCGCACGATTCAGGAAATTGAAATCTATGGTGATACCGAAGAAATTCAGATCACCCTTCAGGCAGACGATTTTCTTCACAATATGGCCCGTTTAATAATCGGTACCCTGCTTGATATCGGAAACGGAACCAGAAAAAAGGAAGATATTGAAAAAATTTTCGCCGGAAAAGCTGCGGTTAGCGAACCTTGTGATCCAAAGGGATTGTTTTTACAGGAAATATCTTATTAAACCATACCGTAAACATGAAAAAGGGACGTCCTGAGACGTCCCTTTTATTATTTGATTATACCGGATATGCTCCGTTTTCTGTATCTGCAACTTTTGCATCTACTTTTGTTTTCTGAGCTTCTCTGTATTTGAAGAAATCCATTGCTACCTGTGGGAACAGTGCGTAAGATAATACGTCTTCGTCCTGTTCTTTGTACTGAGCCATTTCTGCTTCAATCTTTTCGAGCTCGTTAGGAATCAGATCAGCCGGTCTGCAGGTGATCGGTTCTTCGTCATCTGCAAGAGCTAATTTCTGAACTTCCGGATTGAAAGGTTTTACTGTCTGGCCATATTCACCGCGCAGAACTGCCTTTGTTTCTTTTGTCATCATTTTGTATCTTTCGCCCATCAGTACGTTAAATACAGCCTGTGTACCTACGATCTGAGAAGACGGTGTTACCAATGGCGGTTCACCAAGGTCTTTACGAACACGTGGAATTTCTTCTAATACATCATAGTATCTGTCTTCTGCGTGCTGTTCTTTTAACTGAGACACAAGGTTGGATAACATACCGCCCGGTACCTGATATAATAATGTTTTTACGTTTACACCCATTACCTTTGGATTTAAGAGGCCGTTTGCAAGACATTCTTCCTGGTATGGTCTGAAGTAATCTGCGATTTCTGCAAGAAGGTTCTGGTCAAGACCTGTATCAAATTCTGTACCTTTGAAAGTTTCAACCATAACTTCTGTTGCCGGCTGAGAAGTACCCATAGCCAGTGGAGACATTGCTGTATCGATGATGTCACAGCCTGCTTCTACTGCTTTTAAGTAAGTCATTCCGCCCACACCTGAAGTATAGTGTGTATGTAATTCGATTGGAAGGCTTGTTCCTTCTTTTA
>CAZOJX010000138.1:0-4064 GCA_964580255.1 uncultured Lachnoclostridium sp.
CGCCCGTATAGGTCGCAGGGTTGGATCTTGGTGATCTGCCGATCGGTGACTGATCGATATCAATGACCTTATCCAGCTGATCGATTCCGTCGATTCCTCGATGTTTTCCGGCAATGGTCCTTGCCCGATTTAATTCTTTTGCCAGTCGTTTATAAAGAATCTCATTGACCAGGGAACTTTTTCCGGAACCGGAAACACCAGTCACACAGGTAAAAACGCCCAAAGGAATCTTTACATTGATTCCTTTCAGATTATTTTCCGCTGCCCCTTTCACAGTCAGCCAGCCTGTCGGAGTCTTCCTTTTCTCTGGTACAGGTATACGTTTGCGGCGGCTCAAATATGCTCCTGTGATCGATTTTTCACAGGCCATAATGTCCTGCACCGTCCCCTGTACAATGACTTCTCCGCCGTGCTCCCCTGCTCCCGGTCCGATATCCACGATATGGTCTGCTGCAAACATGGTGTCCTCGTCATGTTCCACCACGATCAGGGTATTTCCAAGGTCTCTTAAATGCTTCAAAGAAGCCAGTAATTTATCATTATCTCTCTGATGAAGTCCGATACTCGGCTCATCCAAAATATACGCCACTCCAACCAGTCCGGAACCGATCTGGGTTGCCAGACGGATTCGCTGTGCTTCCCCACCGGAAAGGGTTCCTGTGGCACGGGATAAGGAGAGATATTCCAGTCCTACATCCAGCAAAAATTTAATCCTTGCCCGGATCTCCTTTAAGATCTGATCCCCGATAAGATGCTGCTGTGCCGTCAATGTCAGGCCATCCAAAAATTCATACAATTTTCGGATGTTCATGGAAGTAATCTCATGAATATTCTTATCGCAGATCGTCACTGCCAAAGAACTCTTTTTCAAACGCTGACCGCCGCAGCTTTTACATGGCGTAATGTGCATAAAGGTCTCATATTCCGCCTTAGAGCTTTCTGAAAATGTCTCCCGGTATCTGCGGTTGCAGTTTTCGATCAGACCTTCAAAAGCCACATCATAAACGCCGGTGCCCCGCTGTCCGGTGTAATGCACCTGCACTTTCTGTCCTCCGGTCCCATAAACCAGAATGTCTCTGACATCTTCCGGATAATCCTGAAAAGGCGTATCCAGATCAAATCCGTAGAATGCCCCCAATGCAGTGAGGAGCGCATTAGTGAAGCTCTTTTTATCATTGCAGGACTGCCAGCCCGGTACAACGATGGCTCCTTCATTGATGCTTAAGGATCTGTCCGGAATGATCAGGTCAATGTCAAATTCCATCTTATATCCAAGTCCCAGACAGTCCGGGCAGGCACCGTAAGGATTGTTAAAAGAAAAGCTTCTCGGTTCAATCTCCTCCACGCTGATTCCACAGTCCGGGCAGGCATAGCTGGAGCTTAACGTCAGCATTTCTCCGCCGATCACATCTACAAAAAGAAGACCGTCAGCCAGGTTCAGTACCGTTTCGATGGAATCCGCAAGACGCTTTTCGATTCCCGGTTTTACCGAAAGTCTGTCCACCACGATTTCAATATTATGCTTCTGATTTTTTTCCAACTGAATGGTCTCTGTCAGCTCATACAGATTTCCGTCAATGCGTACCCGCACATAACCACTCTTTTTCGCCTGTTCCAGAAGCTTGACATGTTCACCCTTTCTTCCCCGCACCACCGGTGCCAGAAGCTGGATCTTCGTCCGTTCCGGCAGTTCCATGATCTGGTCTACCATCTGGTCTACAGACTGCTTTTTGATCTCACGTCCGCATTTCGGACAATGAGGAGTTCCGATCCTTGCGTACAGAAGACGAAAATAGTCATAGATTTCCGTAACGGTTCCCACTGTAGAGCGGGGATTCCGATTCGTCGATTTCTGGTCAATGGAAATGGCCGGAGAAAGCCCTTCGATGCTTTCCACATTTGGTTTTTCCATCTGTCCCAGGAACTGTCTCGCATAAGAAGACAAAGATTCCATATAACGTCTCTGTCCTTCTGCATAAATGGTATCAAATGCAAGGGAAGATTTTCCGGAACCGCTTAAGCCGGTCAGCACCACAAACTCATCCCTTGGAATATCAATGTCAATGTTTTTCAGATTGTGCTCATTTGCACCTCTGATCCGGATATAGTTTTTCTCATTTTTCAATTCTTTCATAAATCAATCTCCACCGAAGCATTGGCCTTTAAAGGTCGTTTAATACCTTTTTTACCTCGATCATCTGGTCACGCAATACCACAGCTTCTTCAAAATTCAGCTCAGCCGCAGCTTTTTTCATCTTCTTCTGAATCTTCGCCGCCAAAGCTTCCAGTTCTTTCCGGCTCATGGACTCCAGATCCCGTTCGCCGTAAAGTGTTTCTTCCTTTTTAATCTCCTTGGAAATGCTGATCAGGTCACGCACTGCCTTTTTAATGGTCTGAGGTGTGATTCCATGTTCCTGATTATAAGCTTCTTGAATGGTTCTTCTTCGATTTGTTTCATCAAGTGCATGACGCATGGAATCTGTGATCGTATCCGCATACATGATCACATGTCCTTCTGCATTTCTGGCTGCTCGTCCAATGGTCTGGATCAGGGACGTTTCTGATCGAAGGAAGCCTTCCTTGTCTGCGTCCAAAATTGCAACCAGCGTAATTTCCGGAATATCCAGTCCTTCCCGGAGCAGGTTGATCCCTACCAGAACATCAAATACATTCATACGCATATCGCGGATAATTTCCATACGTTCCATCGTATCCACATCAGAATGTAAATATCGGACACGAATTCCCACTTCTTTCATATAGTTTGTCAGATCCTCCGCCATTTTCTTTGTCAGCGTCGTGATCATAATTTTATTTCCTTTTTGGGTTTCCTTATGGACTTCTCCAATAAGGTCATCAATCTGCCCTTCCACCGGACGCACTTCCACTCTCGGATCTAAAAGTCCCGTCGGACGAATGATCTGCTCCGTACGCAAAAGTTCATGCTCTGCTTCATAAGGTCCCGGTGTGGCCGATACAAACATCATCTGATCAATTTTACTTTCAAATTCCGAAAAATTCAACGGTCTGTTATCCTTGGCAGACGGCAGACGAAAACCGTAATCTACCAGCGTCGTCTTTCTGGACTGATCCCCTGCATACATTCCTCGGATCTGAGGAACTGTCATATGGGATTCATCAATGATGATCAAAAATTCTTCCGGAAAATAGTCCATCAGCGTTGCCGGTGGTTTTCCAGGTTCTGCACCCGTTAAATGTCTGGAGTAATTCTCTATCCCGGAACAAAATCCGGTTTCTTTTAGCATTTCTACATCATAATTCGTTCGTTCCTCGATTCTCTGAGCCTCCAGCAGCTTGTCCTCACCTTTAAAATAGCGAACCCGTTCTTCCAACTCCGCTTCAATATTCTTTGCAGCCCGCTGAATCTGCTCCATCGGTACAACATAATGAGAGGCCGGAAAAATTGCAATGTGATCCAAAGTTCCCCGAATCTCCCCGGTCAGCAGATCAATGCGTGTAATGCGATCAATCTCATCTCCAAAAAACTCGATTCGAACTGCCATATCCGATTCATTGGCCGGTACGATCTCCACCACATCTCCCCGAACCCGGAAAGTGCCTCGCTTAAAATCCATATCATTTCTTTCATACTGGATATCCACCAGCTGTCTTAAGACCTCGTCACGATCCTTTTCCATTCCCGGACGCAAAGAAACGGCCATTTTTTCAAAGTTTTCCGGTTCACCCAAACCATAGATACAGGAAACACTGGAAATGATGATCACATCTTTTCGCTCTACCAGCGCCATGGTAGCGGAAAGGCGCAGCTTATCGATTTCTTCATTAATGGACGAATCCTTGGCAATGTAAGTGTCTGTGGACGGCACATAAGCCTCCGGCTGGTAGTAATCATAGTAGGACACAAAATACTCCACCGCATTCTCCGGGAAGAATTCTTTGAATTCACCGTAGAGCTGGGCTGCCAAAGTTTTATTGTGCGCTATTACCAAAGTCGGCTTATTAAGTTGCTCTATAACATTTGCCATCGTGAAGGTCTTACCAGAGCCTGTAACACCTAATAAAGTCTGGAATTGATTGCCTTC
>CAZOJX010000139.1:0-3898 GCA_964580255.1 uncultured Lachnoclostridium sp.
ATACCTATGATTCTGGTTGGACAGATAATCAGATGTATCTTGGTGTTGATTGTGGTAATGGCAATATGGTATATGGAGAAATGCGAGGAGGTTTTTACCCAGATGATGACAACATTCTTAGAGGTTTTAGTAAGGATGATAAAGACGATGCCGGAAAGAGCAAGATGGTTGAAATTGCATGGGAAGATAGATTTGACGAAGAACTTCTTGACACCATTGCAGACACATCATTTATTACAGTCGGTGTAGAAAAGGATGTTAAAGGCAAGACAGTTTATAAGAAATTCCTTAGTGCATATGATGCTGTTGAATACCTCAATGAACATCTTGAAGATGGAATGATTGTAAATGTCAAGGGTAATATTGGATACAGTGAGTATGATGAGAATGTATCTGTTAAGAAAGAAATCACTTCTATCGTACTTTCTAAGGTAGAAGATGAAACAGATTTTAAAGCTACATTCACTCAGACAATCCTTCTTGATTCAAACAGTATTGGTAAGAAGGATGCAGAAAAGAACGTGATGATGCTTAATGCTTATGTTGTTGATTATGTAGGCAATCCAAAGATTGATGGCAAGAAAGTAGCAATCAAGAAGAATGTTACATATCCAAAGCAATTTGAAATTGCAATCAATGAAAATCCTGAAATTACAGCTAAAATGTTACAAAGATACTTCAAGGTTAAAAAGAAGAATACTATCAATGTACTCACAGTAGTAGGTAATTTGATTGAAGGTGCTGCAATTGTAAATATTACAGAAGATGATATTCCTGATGACATCAAGGAACTGATTGAAATGGGATTATATTCTGAAGAAGAAGCGAAGGCTAAGTGTGCAGTCGGTGGCAATAATCGTGAACGCAGAATGGTTATTACTAAGCCTGATATTACTTATGTTGGACAGGATGATGATAGAAAGCCTACAGTTGCTTTAGAAGAGGCAAAATATGAAGATTCCGATTTGTATTTCTATGCTCAGGCTCTTGAAGATGTTGGTGTAGAAACTGATGAAGACGATACAAGTAGTGAAGCAGATTCCGATGATGTATCAGAAGAAGATGATTTGCTTGCGATGTTAGACAATATGTAAATATATTGAACACAAAATCTTATATATTACGGTGTAGTTTTAACTATACCGTAATAATATCAAATAAATTAACGGAGGATATTAGATGTTTAGAGAAGCAAAAACGGCAAAAATCGGTGGTAAATTTTTAAGTTATGGAGAGTCAGGTAGTGGTAAGTCTACATTTCAGTTAACATTTCCTAAAGTAGCATGTATCGACTCAGAGACAGGTGTTGCACATTATGAAAGAAAAGATATTTATCTTAATAACGGAAAGACGTACAATAATTTATTATTAGTAGATAATACATCTGACTTGGATGAACTGGAAGAAGACTTAGACGCATTTATTGATGGTGAATACGATGGAAAGATTGAGACGCTTTCTATTGACTCCGAAACTAAATTTTATGCCACAATGCAGATTGGAGCAACTGAAGTCGAAGAAAGACGTGCAAGAAAGAAAGGTGGAGACGTTGATGATGCAGGTATCAGTGTTAAGCAGTGGGGGCGTATCAAGATTATCAATATGAAACTTCAGCAAGCAAAAATTGACCTTTCTTCTAAGGGTACACATGTTGTATCTGTAGCACAGGAAGTTGAAATCAAGGACGATGATGGAAAGAAAGTAATTGGTTATAGACCTGATATGCACAAGTCTGTTAAGTTTGATTATGACACAATTCTTCGTCATTACACAAAGAAAGACAAAGATGGAAATGTATCTTTCTGGGCAGAAGTTATTAAGGATAGAACCAATGTAACAAAGGTAGGTCAGCATATCGAAAATCCATGCTTTGATATTTGGAAAGACTACTATGATTCAATGAACGGTTTAGAAGTAAATAAGACATCTTATAAAAAAGATTTAAAGACCTCTACTGAGTCAATGGTGGATAAAGCTGATAAAGCAGAAGCTCTTGCTAATGAATGGAAAGATATGATGAAACAGCTTAAAGAAGATAAGAATATGGATGCTATCAGTAAAATCAATAATCTTATTAAAGAAAAGAAAATTGATGTAAAGAAAATTGAAATGCAGACTGTTGAAGACTTAACTGAATTAATTGATTTTACTAAGTTACAGTTGGCATAAAAGAATTATAAAAATAAATGTTTGCTCTGGTATATCTGCCAGAGCAAATAGATTAGAGGTGGCTTTTTGGCTAGAGCAAAGAAAGAACCGAAAAATAAAGAATGGACAGAACTTTGCGAATATGTAAAGAAAGAAATTTTGCAATATGACGACAATATGAAGATACCAAAGTATTTGATTTTGAAATTACAGGGGCTAAAAAAAGGTCAGCATATTGCGAATAATAATATAGAAACAGAAGCTTGTTATGATGATTACACAATTCTGTGTGCGTTTAAACTATGTAAGAGAAAAATCATAGATTATCTTACGAAAAACGAAACCAAAATTAAAGACGAAACACATAAAATCAATTTAATTGTAAGAATGGTAGAACCAGAAATCAACGATGTATATATCCGATTACAACAGGCTAAGAAAAAAGAAGAAAAATTCAAATCGACAAGTTATGATAATCAATTTCATAGCGGTGCTGAATATCAAAAAAAAACTACAGAAGTTAGTGAAAAAATGAAAAATATATGGTAGGAGGTAACATTGGCACAGCAAAAGAAAACTAAGAAACCTACCCCATTTCAAGAAATAATGTTAGAGGCAGCGAGAACTGTCAAAGAATATAAGACAAGCTGTGAAGCAAATATTGTGTCAATATTTTTCTGTCAACCAGATTTAATGTATGACTATCAGTTGAAGTTAGAAGATTTTACAGAAAACGCATGGAGAGTCTTTTGGCAGATTGCATATGACATTGTAATCAAAGAAAAAAAGGCTGTTTTAGATGATATTACTATTGGTCTATATCTTGAAAAACATCCAAAATTAAAAGCAAAGTATGATGAGTATGGTGGTTATGACACTATAGAGAAAGCAAAAGATTATGTAAAAGTAGAAAATATTAGTGGTTATGTAAATGAACTAAGTAAATGGAATACTGTGTTACTTATGTTAAAAAATAAATTTCCTGTATACGACAGGATCAAAGAGTTTGTTGATATGAGTTTGGACGATATTTATGAAGAATATGAAGCTATGTTAAATCATATTTTCGTCAATGCTGCAAACGAAATTACTACATATAATGCTTGTGATGGAATTAATGAGTTTATTGATGAACTGAATAGTGGTATGAATGTCGGATTACCATTGAACAATTGCAACATTTTAAACAAAGAAATTGGCGGATTTAATTGTAATGGCAATATCTATGGATTAGGTGCAAACTCTGGTGTTGGAAAATCTACAACAGTCATGAATTATATTTTTCCTTCAATTTTAAAATATGATGAAAAACTTGTTTTATTTATAAACGAGGAAGATCAGACAAAGGTTCAAAGAGAGCTGATTGTATGGGTTGCAAATAACATATTGAAATTAGAATTGCCAAAATATAAATTGCGTGATGGTAAATTTGACGAAGAAACATTGGCAACTTTGAGAAAAGCAGCAGAATGGTTAGAAGAAAAAAAAGAGAATAGAAATATAACGATTGTCCCTCTTGAAAGATACTCTGCAAAAATAGTTATTAAACTCATCAAAAAATATTCCAGTTTAGGTGTCAAGTATTTCATTTTAGATACGCTTAAAGAGAGTTGCGATGCTAAAACTGATGAAATCTATAAATCAATGACAAGGGATATGGTTGCTTTATATGACGTAGTAAAACCGACTGCTAAGAATGTAGGTTTGTTTGTAACTTATCAGCTTGGTAAAGCAAGTATTAAGATGAGAT
>CAZOJX010000140.1:0-3876 GCA_964580255.1 uncultured Lachnoclostridium sp.
ATCTGCTGAGACATCGAACCTTGATCCTGTATTGTGACAGAGGGGGCTTGAGTCTGAAGGCAGCAAATGAATTGAAGGAACAGGGCTATCATGCAATGTCAGTGGTTGGCGGAATTGAAGCTTATTTTCATTGACAGAGGGGAGAATGCCCGTTAAGATGTTTGTAAGATACGAAAAATGAGGGAATTAGCATGAAAACATATGAATTGATCGCTCCTTGCCATTTCGGTATGGAAGCTGTCTTAAAAAGAGAAATACAGGATCTGGGATATGAGGTGTCTTCGGTAGAAGACGGAAAAGTTACCTTTGTTGCAGATGCAGAGGGAATTGCCAGAGCCAATGTATTTTTAAGAACCGCAGAGAGAGTACTCTTAAAGGTGGGAAAATTTAAAGCAGAAACCTTTGATGAATTATTTGAAAATACAAAAGCCCTTCCATGGGAAGAATTTTTACCTCAGGATGCAAAATTTTGGGTAGCAAAAGCAGCTTCGATCAAAAGTAAGCTTTTCAGCCCGTCAGATATTCAGTCTATTATGAAAAAAGCCATTGTAGAGCGAATGAAGACGGTTTATAAGGTGTCCTGGTGCCCGGAAACCGGAGCAGAATATCCAATCCGTGTTACTTTTATGAAAGACGAAGTGACCATTGGACTCGATACTTCCGGCGTTTCACTGCATAAAAGAGGATATCGTCTGCTGAGCAGCAAGGCACCGATCACAGAGACGCTGGCGGCAGCAATCATTTTGCTTTCTCCTTGGAAAAAGGACCGGATCTTTGTGGATCCATTTTGCGGAAGCGGTACATTTCCGATCGAGGCAGCGATGATCGCCGCGAACATTGCACCGGGAATGAATCGAAATTTCACTGCAGAAAAGTGGACGAATCTGGTTCCAAAGAAACTGTGGTACGAAACCGTTGATGAAGCAAATGAAATGGTAGATGATACGGTAGAAGTAAATATCCAGGGGTATGACATTGATCCAGCAATGGTGAAGATTGCCAGACAGAATGCAGCTGATGCGGGGGTGGATCATATGATCCATTTTCAGCAGCGGGCAGTGGCAGATCTGCGTCACCCGAAAAAATATGGGTTTGTGATCACCAATCCGCCTTATGGAGAACGTATTGAGGATAAAGCAAACCTTCCGAAGCTTTACCGGGAGATTGGAGAATCCTTTGAAAAACTGGACGCATGGTCCATGTATATGATTACAAGCTATGAAGATGCGGAAAAATATATTGGCCGCAAAGCAGATAAGAACCGAAAAATTTATAATGGTATGATGAAAACCTATCTTTATCAGTTTATGGGACCGAGACCGCCAAAAGGAAACAAGGAATGAAAAAATTGTGGTTTTTTCTGACGCTGATTGCTCTTTTGAGTACTGCGGTCGGGTGTACCGATGAAGTCTGGCAGCCGGTTGTTCAGGAAATTCCGGAGGAACCGGAACAGGAATTGCCCTCCGCTTACAGTTATATGGAAGACGGCCGTATGCCGATCCTGCGAAATCAGGGAGATACCAACACATGCTGGGCGTTTGCAGCATTGTCTGCCCTGGAATGCTCCATGGACGAAGACGCTGTAGGACCTTATTCTGCAGATCATTTAATCTTTCATAATCCCTTTGGAAATTCCTTTGTGACAGGCGGTTCCTATGTGGTGACAATGGGCTATCTGCTGTCGTGGGAAGGACCGGTGGGAGAGCTGGAAGATCCATTTGACGGGGAATCTCCGGATTTTCTGGAGGAAACGGCTCACGTACAGGAGATCAGGCAGTCCCAGCCGAAGGATTATCAGAGAATCAAAGAATTTGTATATCATTACGGCGGAGTGGAAACGGCGCTCTACGTGGATTTTCAGGGAAGTTTGAGCGAATCTCCTTACTATCGGAAAGAATTTAATTCCTACTGCTATCAGGGAACGCAGCCCAGCAATCATGATGTGGTGATCATTGGCTGGGACGATGCATATCCGGCAGAAAATTTTGCCGGAGAAGTTCAGGAAGACGGTGCATTTTTGTGTCTGAACAGCTGGGGAGAAGAATTTGGTAATGCCGGAACCTTTTATGTGTCCTATGAAGACGTCCATATCGGGGAGTATGGGATTACCTACAGCCGCATTGATAATGTCGGAAATTATGACAGAATCTTTCAGTCGGATCTGTGCGGATTTACGGCGCAGATCGGTTATGGACAGGAAGGCGCCTGGTTTGCCAATGCATACACAGCGGAAGAAGATGTAACCGTTCGGGCCGCCGGATTTTATGCAACGGGAGAAAATACGGAATATGAGATCTATGCAGTTCCGAAATTTCTGGACGAACGTTCCTTTTTGGAGAAATATCTGGTTGCAAAAGGAAAATTGAAAGATGAAGGATTTTACACTATTGATCTTCAAAAACCGTTGGAGGTCGATGCAGGAGAAGATTTTGCACTGGCTGTCCGGATCATTACCGAAAATGCGGAATATCCGGTTGCTGTGGAATGTCAGGTTCCGGGGCTTTCAGAAAATGCAGATATTTCAGATGGCAGAGGCTATTTAAGCCTTCAGGGAAACCTGTGGGAACATGTAGAAGAAACGAAGGAATACAATATTTGTTTAAAGGCGTATGCAGATTTACGTTAGAAAAGAGGAAACCTATGAGAATTATTTTTGCAACAGGAAATGAAGGAAAGATGCGTGAGATCCGCATGATCCTGTCAGATTTGGGTCTGGAGATCCTTTCAATGAAGGAGGCAGGAGTTTTTGCAGAGGTAGAGGAAAACGGCGAAACCTTCGAAGAAAATGCGGTGATCAAGGCAAAAGCCATTGCGGCACTTTGCGATGATATTGTGTTGGCGGATGATTCCGGCCTGGAAATTGATGCCTTAAATAAGGAACCGGGGGTTTATTCTGCAAGGTACATGGGAGAAGATACTTCCTATCATATCAAAAATGCAAATCTGATAGAGCGGCTTATGGGCGTACCGGAAGAAGAACGCAGTGCACGCTTTGTTTGCGCCATCGCAGCAGTGCTGCCGGACGGACGCACTTTTACAACCTACGGAACTATCGAGGGACGAATCGGTCACGAAGAACGGGGAGAAAACGGATTTGGATATGATCCGATCTTTATGTTGCCGGAGTATGGAAAATCTACGGCGGAATTATCTCCGGAATTGAAAAATGAACTGAGTCATCGAGGAAAAGCCCTTCGTCTGATGAAAGAAAAGCTGAAAGAGATTTTATAAGGAACAAAAGTATGAAGATATTGCTGGTGAGCGATACTCACGGAAAAGATTACTATTTGGAAGAAGCATTGGAAATAGAAAAACCGGATTTTTTGTGTCATATGGGAGATGTGGAAGGATCGGAAGATTATATCCGTACCATTGCCAAATGTCCGGTGGCAATGGTTTCCGGAAACAATGACTTCTGGACAGATCTAAATTCAGAGGTTACCTTTGAACTGGAAGGCTTTCGCATATTTATGACACACGGACATTTCTATTTTCTTTACGGAGGAACTGACAAATTAAGATCTGCAGGAGTGCGTCAGGGTGCAAGCATCATTCTCTACGGACATACCCACAGACCGGCTCTGGAGATCGAAAATGAGGTGTATGTGGCGAATCCGGGAAGCCTGACATACCCAAGACAGACAGGGATGCGCCCGAGTTATATGGTGCTTTTTCTGGAAAAGGGCAAAGTGCCTAAATTTGAGACAAAATTTTTATAGAAATTAGTGAAAAAAAGTGTTGACTTTTTTATTCCTATGTTGTAATATATGTCTTGCGTTGAGGAACGCAAGCAAAGACACCACATAGAGTGTCAACACATCACGGGGTGTGGCTCAGTTTGGCTAGAGCGCCTGGTTTGGGACCAGGAGGTCGCAG
>CAZOJX010000141.1:0-3836 GCA_964580255.1 uncultured Lachnoclostridium sp.
GCTCTGGAATGCGCTTTAAAGACACAGCCAAACATCTGCTTAGTATCTGAAGAAGTTGCAGAAAAGAAAATGTCTCTTTCCCAGATCGCTGATTACATCGCTGATTCTGTTGCAGCAAGAGCAGCAAAAGGCATGAACTTCGGTGTTGCGATCATTCCTGAAGGTGTTGTTGAATTCGTTCCTGAATTCTCAGTACTCATTCATGAGATCAATGAACTTCTTGCAGGAAGCAAAGCTGATGAATTCAATGCACTCCCAACATGGGCTGATAAATATGCATTCATCGAAAACGGCTTAACAAAAGAATCCATGGAAGTATTTGCACTTCTTCCACAGGCAATCCAGCAGCAGTTATTCTTAGAAAGAGATCCGCACGGAAACGTACAGGTTTCCCTGATCGAATCCGAAAAATTATTCTCTGCACTGGTAGCTGACAAATTAGCAGCAAGAAAAGCAGCTGGTACCTACAACGGAAAATTCAGCGCACTTCATCATTTCTTAGGATATGAAGGACGTTGTGCATTCCCTTCAAACTTCGATGCTGACTACTGCTACTCTTTAGGATATAACGCATTCATGCTGATCCAGTACGGTTACAACGGATACTTATCAAAAGTTTCCAACCTTTCTGCTCCGGCAAGTGAATGGGTTGCAGGCGGTATGCCAATCACAAAGATGATGAACATCGAAAGAAGACATGGCGAAGACAAACCGGTTATCAAAAAAGCTCTCGTAGAGCTTGACGGTGCTCCATTCAAATATTTTGAAGCTCATCGTGAAGAATGGTCAGTAGATACCTGCTTCCAGTATCCGGGTGCAATTCAGTACTACGGACCTGCTGAAGTTTGTGATATCACAACTGTGACACTTGCACTTGAACAGGCAAAATAATTTCATTCATAAGCAAAAAAATGGGAGGATGTGAAAATTCACATCCTCCTGTTACGTTAAAGATTACCAGACCTTTTTTCCGTCAATGTAAGTCGCAACCACATTGGACTGACTCTCAAAAAGACAGCCGTCCATCAAAACGATATCTGCATCTTTTCCCACTTCCAAAGAGCCTACTCTATCTGCCACGCCTGCATGCTCTGCCGCATGAATGGTAATGGCTTTTAAGGCATCAAATTCTTTCATTCCCTCTTTTACGGCAAGTCCGGCACACAATCTTAAATACTGCTGCGGAATAACCGGTGCATCGGTAATAATAGAAACATGGCATCCCGCATTGGCAAGCGCTCCTGCGGTTGCAAAAGATTTGTTTTTCAGTTCAAATTTGGTTCGATGCCCCAAAGAAGGGCCAACCGCCAGCATCACATTTTCCTTGGCCAGTTCTTCCACGATCAGACTTCCATCCGTTACATGCTCCAAAGTGATCTTTACGCCGAATTCCTTTGCAATCCGGAGTGCGGTAAAAATATCGTCTGCACGATGGGCATGAGCCTTTAATGGAATTTCTCCACGGAGCACCGGAAGCATAGATTCCAGTTTAAAATCAAACGGAGGTTTTTTAGAAGGATCTTCCTTTGCTGCCTGAAGCTTTTCATCATATTCCTTTGTTTTAAATAAGAGCTCTCTTAATTTTGCTGCTGTAGACATACGGCTGAAATTGTTTTTATCCTTATAGCAGCGTTTTGGATTTTCTCCAAATGCACATTTCATGGCAACGCAGTCATTGATGACCATGTCATCCACACGTTTTCCGGCAGTTTTCATGGCAAGGAAGGTTCCTCCTACCACATTGGCACTGCCCGGTCCTGTACAAACCGTTGTCACACCACCCTGGCGGGCTTCTTCAAAGGTTTCATCCAGCGGCTGAATACAATCAATCCCACGCAGCTGTGGTGTCAGGATATCATTCATTTCATTGGTATCGTCCCCTTCAAAGCCAATGGCACTCTGGGTCGTTCCCAAATGGGAATGTGCATCTACAAACCCCGGATAAACATAAAGTCCGGAAGCATCTACGATCTCACAGTTTTCCGGTACTTCCAGATTTTCTCCAATCTTCACGATCTTCCCCTGATCTAACAAAAGGTCTTTGACTTTTGCATTTTCCTCTACCGCATCAAATACAAGTCCGTTTTGAATACAGATCATCTTCTTTTTCCTCCTACTTCTTCGTTCCCTTGGAGTTTCTTGCCGCAACCTTTAAGCTGCTTAAGACCAATTCTTTTTCTTTATAGGAAATGGTCGGAGCCGTCTCCTTTGCAAATACATAAGCCAGTTCCAGCTCGTCTTTCGCTCCCAGCTTGATTCCATGATTTCCTACAGCTGTTTTCTTCATTTCCGGAATATCGGAAAGTGCCATTTTCAGGAAATATCCGGCTTTTGACTGAAGCACTACAAATTCTTCACTGCTAAGTTTAAATACACCGATCACTTCATCGTCATCTGAAAGCTTTGTGGATGCAATGGTCTTTTTCGCCACGCTGAATTCTTCCCCGGAAACTACTTTCACCATACCGGTTTTGGTCACAAAGAGAAGTTTTTGTTCTACAATATCACTTAATGCAAACACAGCAATCACACGCTCTGAGGCACTGTCAAAATTGCTGTAATTATCGATTGGAATCCCTTTATCGCGGAATTTTCCGTACGGAACGTCCTGTACCTTGATCTGGTGCATTTTTCCGGTATCCGTAAAGACTGCCAGCTTTCCGGTATTCATGACCTGCACCACATAACGGCTTTCCGTATCTGCTGCTTCCTTATTACGCTCATATACAGTCATATCCACGGTCTTCGCATAACCAAAGCGATCCATCAGGAACATGACCGGAGCTTCCTCAATCTTCTTTTCTTCGTAAACTGCTGCCTCTGCATTTTCAATGAGGGTCTTTCTCGGCTTCGCATATTCCTTCTTATAGGAATCCATTTCTTTTAAAAGAACCTTGGTCATGGCTTTGTGATCTTCCAGCACTTCCATATAGAATGCAATCTTTTTCAAGGTTTCCTCGTGTTCCTTAAGTAAAGCTTCCACTTCCAGACCGATGAGCTTCTGCAGACGCATTTCTAAGATTGCCTGTGTCTGGCGTTCCGTAAAGCGAAGCATTTTCGCCTCTTCTTCTGATGCTTTGGAACGGAATTTGATATTCTCTGTCACGCCATTGGTCAGACAAGCCTTGGCATCCTTCACATTTTTACTGCCTCGCAGGATCTCGATAATGAGATCGATCACATCACAAGCTTTGATCAAACCTTCCTGAATCTCTTTTTTATCTAATTCCCGATTTAACAGGGTTTTATATTTTCTTCCGGCCAGCTCATACTGGAAGTCCACGTAATGCTCCAGCACTCGTTTCAGACCCAGTGTTTCCGGTCTTCCGTCTGCGACCGCTAAAATATTGACCCCAAAAGTATCTTCCAGCTTGGTCTTCTTGTAAAGCAGGTTCTTTAAGTTTTCTACATCAGTGCCTTTTTTCAATTCCAGCACAATGCGGATTCCTTCCTTGGAGGACTGGTTGGAAATATCTACAATGTCCGTAGTCTTTTTGGTCTCGATCAGCGCCGCAATGTCATTTAAAAACTTGGAAATGTTATTGCCGATCATTGTATAAGGAATTTCTGTGATCACCAGACGTTCCTTTCCGCCTTTTACGCTTTCCACTTCTACTTTACCACGGAGCTTAATTTTCCCCATACCGGTTTCGTAGATGTCTTTCAGCTCATCCTTATTGATGACGATACCACCTGTCGGGAAATCCGGTCCCGGCATAATTTCCAGCAATTCTTCTGTGGTAATCTTCGGATTTTTCATGTACGCCTTTGCAGCATCCATAACTTCTCCAAAGTTATGCGGCGGCACATTGGTCGCCATACCAACTGCGATTCCC
>CAZOJX010000142.1:0-3760 GCA_964580255.1 uncultured Lachnoclostridium sp.
ATATGAGAATGAATTTTATAATAATTAACTAAAAATAAATAAAAACGCAAGATAACTAAAAAATAGAGCAACAAACAGGTTGAATCTCCGACTGAAAAAGGTATACTGAAGATACCGAATTAACGAACGGCATATGCCGAAATTCAAAAGGGGGAAACTAAAATGAAAAAGAAACTTTTAAGTGCACTTTTATGTGTAGCAATGGTTGCTTCTTTAGTAGTAGGCTGCGGCGGATCTAACGATGCAGCAGAAACACCGGCTGAAACACCTGCAGCAACAGAAGATGCAGAAGAAACAGCAGATGTAACAATCAAAGTTGCAGCAATCGCAACAGCTTACGAAAACGCTTACAAAGAAACATACGGAACAGGTATGTGGGAAGATGTTTGTGCAGCATTCACAGCAGAAACAGGTATTAAAGTTGAATTAACAACAGAACAGAACTTAGAAGACGTGATCGGTGCTTCTATGCAGGGTGGAGATTACCCGGATGTTGTTCATTTAGCAACAGGTCGTGAAGCTGGTCTCACAGAACAGTTCATTAAAGACAACTTACTTACAGACCTTACAGATGTATTATCTATGACGGTACCAGGCGAAAGCGCAGTTGTTGGCGATAAGATCGCTGGTGGTTTCACAGATACATCCTTAACAAACCCATACAACGATGGTAAAACTTACCTTGCACCAATGTTCTACTCTCCATGTGGATTATTCTACAACGCTGGTCTCTTTGAAGAAAAAGGCTGGACAGTTCCAACAACATGGGATGAAATGTGGGAATTAGGTGACAAAGCGAAAGAAGAAGGAATCTACTTATTCACATACCCAACAACAGGTTACTTCGATGCATTCTTCTATGCATTAATGTACTCTGTAGGCGGACCAGATTTCTTCAACAAAGCTACAAACTATGAAGAAGGTATCTGGGCAACAGAAGAAGCTCAGACATGCTTCGATATCGTTGCTAAATTAGCTACATACACAAACCCAATCACACCAGCTCAGGCTAACAATGAAGACTTCAAACAGAACCAGCAGTTAGTAATCGACAACAAAGCACTCTTCATGCCAAACGGTACATGGATTGTTGGAGAAATGGCTGATTCTACACCAGAAGGATTCAAATGGGGTATGACAGCTCTTCCAGCAGTTGATGCTAACGGATCAGGTTACAGCTATACATGGTTCGAACAGGCTTGGATTCCTTCAGGTGCTGAAAACGTAGACGCTGCAAAACAGTTCGTTGCATTCCTTTACAGTGATGCAGCTTGCGAAATCTTCGCAAAAGGCGGCGCTATCCAGCCAGTACTCGGAGTTGCTGATTCTCTTGAAGGAGACAACAAGATGTTCTACTCAATCTATGACAACGGTGCAAAAGCAGCTATGGGTAACTTCGCTGCATTCAACTCTGTTGCAGGTTTAGGAACAGTTGCAGAAGTATTCTTCGATCCAGTTAACTCTTTAGTATCTGGAGATCTTACAGAAGATCAGTGGATCGCTGATATCATCGCAGCTAGTGATTTAATGCGTGCTAACTTAAAATAATCAGTTAAACTTATAACGCAAACTTCGTCACGGCGGGCAGTTCACTGCCCGCCGTGTTTTAGCCTAAAAGCTTCGGGCTTGCAAGGCAAGATAAGAAGTTTTGGGAAAGGAACAGGATAATATGAAAAAAGATAAGAGACTCATTGGTTTCCTGACAGCGTGCATCGCACCGGCAACAATTCTTTTCTTTATCTTCATGATCGTACCTACTTTTAACGTATTTAGAATGTCTCTGTTTGAGAGAGGAGCTTATTCTCCGACAGAAACCTTTGTAGGACTGCAGAATTTTAAAATCTTGTTTACAGATAAGAAGTTTATTCAGTCTATGCAGAATATGATCTTACTGGTAGTTGTAACAACGATCATTACTTTCGGGTTTGCCTTGGTTTTTGCAGGAATCTTAACCCGTGAAAAGATCAAAGGACAGAATTTCTTCAGAATCGTATTTTACATTCCAAACATTCTGTCAGTTGTCGTTATTTCAGGTATTTTCTCCGCAATCTACAAACCGGAAAACGGTATGTTAAATAGTATCATCGGACTTTTCCGTGATATGTCAGACCCGATCCTTTGGAAAGGGGAAAAGCTGGTTATCATTTCAATCATCATTGCAATGATCTGGCAGGCGATCGGTTACTACATGGTAATGTATATGGCATCCATGTCCTCTGTGCCGCAGAGCTTATATGAAAGTGCCGGACTTGACGGTGCAGGCCGTCTGACACAGTTTTTCCAGATTACCATTCCACTGATCTGGACAAACATTCGTACAACACTGACCTTCTTTATTATTTCTACGATTAATATGGCATTCCTGTTTGTAAAGGCTATGACCTCCGGCGGACCAAACGGTGCTTCCGAAGTTGCCTTAGGCTTTATGTACAACCAGAAGGATGCTGGTCTTTACGGATATAGCATGGCTGCAGGTGTTGTAATCTTCTTATTCTCATTCGGTCTTTCCGCATTGGTGAATAAGGTAACAGAACGAGAAGTATTAGAATTCTAAGGAGGATGGTTATGGAAAAGAAGAATAATTCAGCTGCAAGCGAACGCTTATTTAAAGTGTTTGTTTACGTAGCTCTCATTACCCTTGCCGTAGTCATCATCGTTCCGGTTGCATGGGTATTTATGGCATCTGTAAAACAGAACAGTGAATTCTATGGAAATCCGTGGGCGCTTCCGGCAGAGATCCATTGGCAGAACTTTGTGGAAGCATGGAATGCAGCAAGCATGGGAAGCTATATGCTCAACTCCGTGATCGTAACTGCATTAGCATTGGTGCTGTTATTGGTGATCGCACTTCCGGCAGCTTACTGCTTGTCACGATTCAAATTTAAAGGAAGTAAATTTTTAAATACTGCATTTATGGCAGGCTTATTTATTAACGTGAACTATATTGTTGTACCAATCTTCTTAATGTTAAGAGATGGTGATCTCTGGCTGAAAAAGGTGATTGGAGACGGTTTCCTGTTAAATAACTTATTTGTATTGGCAGTGGTTTATGCAGCAACTGCACTTCCATTTACAATCTACCTGTTATCAGGATATTTTAGAACGGTTCCCCATGACTATGAAGAAGCCGCTTACATTGACGGTGCTTCTTATAATAAGACTATGTGGCAGATCATTTTCCCAATGGCGAAACCGTCCATTCTTACGATCATTCTGTTTAACTTCTTATCATTCTGGAATGAATATATCATTTCCATGACATTGATGAGCTCTGCCGGTGGACAGAAAACCTTGCCGGTTGGTCTGTTAAACTTAATGCAGGCACAGCAGTCAGCAGCACAGTTCGGCAGAATGTATGCCGGTCTCGTATTAGTAATGCTTCCTACATTGATCCTGTATATGTGTGTACAGAAACAGCTGACACAGGGTATGACAGTAGGCGGATTGAAAGGTTAAGGTGATTTTATGGAATTTTGGAAAGAGCATGTTGCGTTACGCATAATTCTGATCGTTTTATTTTTTGTTCTCGGAATTGCATTGGTCATCGGCGGATGGAAAATGAAAGGTCAGCTGAACGGACTTGGAATTATGGTCATTGGCGTTGTATGCCTGCTGATCGCACTGGCTATTTATAATAAGCCTTATGATACAAGAAGCAAGTAAGTGAGATAGGAGTTAATTATGTCTGAGAATGCAAAAAATACAGGTCGTGTAACCATTCCGACCAACCTTGATGTGGTTCCGGAAACCATCGAGATCT
>CAZOJX010000143.1:0-3675 GCA_964580255.1 uncultured Lachnoclostridium sp.
TCTCGGAAGATACTTACCGTACATTGATGGCAGCGGATTCTGCCATAACTGCAGAATCCGCTGCCATCAATGTACGGTAAGTATCTTCCGAGAAGTCCTGGTGTCCCGGTGTATCCAGAATGTTGATACAGTAATTGTCGTAATTAAACTGAAGTACAGAAGAAGTTACAGAGATACCTCTCTGCTTTTCAATTTCCATCCAGTCTGAAACTGCATGTCTTGCAGTTGCTTTTCCTTTTACAGAGCCGGCAAGGTTGATGGCTCCGCCATATAATAAGAATTTTTCTGTCAGCGTCGTTTTTCCGGCATCCGGATGCGAAATAATCGCAAACGTACGTCTTTTTTCAATCTCTTGTCTAATGTTAGCCATTTTTTTCTCCTTTTATATCTATCCCTGTGCATCAATCCGGGCTTTTAAATCCTCCAGATACATCCAGCGATCCATTTTTTCCTCCAGAAGTGCTTCCGCAGCTTCCTTCTCTTCTGTGATCTGATTCAGTTTCACAAAATCTCTGGCAAATTGTCCCATGGAAGCTTCCAGACTCTCGATTTTTTCCTCCAGTGCCGCAATGTCGCTTTCGATGGTCTCATACTCTTTTTGCTCTTTATAAGTAAATTTTAATTTCTTTTCTTTCACACGGGTGTCCACACCCTTTTTCACCGGTGCTTTTTCAATCTCAACCGGAGCTTCTGCTGCAATTCTCGCTGCATATTCCGTATAGCCACCCTCATGCTGTCGAAGGTTTCCCTTGCCGTCAAAAGCAAAGATTCTCTTCACGATACGATCCAGGAAATAGCGGTCGTGAGACACCGTAATCACAATACCTTCAAAACGATCCAGGTAATCTTCCAAAATTGCCAATGTTGTTACATCGAGATCATTGGTCGGCTCGTCCAGGATCAGCACATTCGGTGCTTCCATCAAAACGCGGAGAAGGTTCAGTCTGCGCTTTTCCCCTCCGGAAAGCTTTTCGATCAGATTATACTGTTCCTCCGGCGGAAACAGGAAACGTTCCAGCATTTTTGATGCGGACACGCGTCCCTCTGAAGTCTGCACATATTCTGCCGTCTGCTTAATGTAATCGATCACCCGCATCTTCGGATCCATGTAAGCAATTCCTCCGGACGGATCCTTTGCAATCTCCTGGGTATAATAACCGATCTTTACAGTCTGTCCTACTGTAACCGTTCCTTCATCCGGAAGAATCTGTCCTGCGATCACCTTCATCAGCGTCGTTTTTCCGCAGCCATTGGCTCCCAAAAAGCCAATTCGATCATTTTTCAGGAAATAATAGGTAAAATCCCGAAAAAGCACCTTATCTCCATAGGATTTGCTCAAATGGTCCAGTTCAATGGTCGTTCTTCCCATACGGGAGGAAACGGAAGAAATCTCAATCTTCGCATCCATCTTCGGGGCTTCCTGTGCCTTCAGGGCTTCATATCTTTGAATGTGTGCCTTCTGTTTTGTCGAACGGGCTCTGGCACCGCGCATCATCCATTCCAGTTCAACTCTTAAGATCGACTGGCGTTTTCTTTCCGTTGCCAATGCGCTGGCTTCCCGCTCTGCCTTTAACTGTAAAAAGCCGGAATAATTGGTCTCATAGCTGTAGATTTTCCCTTTGTCAATCTCCACAATGCGATTGGATACGCTGTCCAGAAAATAACGATCGTGGGTTACCATGATCAGCGCACCGCGCCATTTTTTCAAAAATTCCTCCAGCCAGTCTGCCATGGCATGATCCAGATGGTTCGTCGGTTCGTCCAGGATTAGAATATCTGCCGGAGCTACCAGAGCTGCTACCAAAGCCAGACGTTTTTTCTGACCGCCGGATAACTGCTCAACCGGCTGGTCAAAATCGGTAATTCCCAGCTTTGTCATCATGGTTTTTGCATCAGATTCCAGATTATATAAGGTCTCATCTCCCTGATGCACCGCCAAAACAGCTTCCAGCACCGTCTGTCCCGTCTGAAAAACCGGGTGCTGGGGAAGATAACGCAGCACCACATGGTTTGCAAGCACAACCTTTCCTTCGTCCGGCTGTTCCAAGCCTGCAAGGATCTTCAAAAGTGTCGATTTCCCGGTTCCGTTAATTCCCAGAATTCCCACTTTTTCACCTTCATGCAGGTAAAAATCCGCATCATCAAACAGTAATCGTTCTGTATATGATTTTTTCAAATGTTCCGCTGTTAAAATATTCATCGTTAAAATGTCAGTCCTATCAAATCAATCAAAAGACCTGCCGCTACGCCGATCACATAGAGCAGTCCCACAATCTTCACATTCTGTTTCATCGGACGATTGGTTCTAAAAAGTACCAAAACACCCACACCGGCTCCAACCAAAAGTCCGGACATCATTGCACCGCCGCTGATCAGCCCTTTTAAATAAAGCTGGGTAATGATCACGGAAGATGCACAGTTCGGCACCAGTCCGACAAAACCTGTCAGAATCGCTGCCAGAACAGAGTTGTTATTTGCAAACCATTCCAGGGCTCCTTCGCCGCCGCATTCTAATATCAGATTTAAAAGTACGGAAACCGCAAAAATGAATACAAACACCTTAATCGTATGTACCAGTGCTGATTTCCACACAGAAGCATGTTCTTCTTCGCAATGACAGTGATCGTGTTCGCACAAATCATGAATGTGTTTCTGTACCACATGTCCTTTTCCGATTTTCTTCAATCCAAAATCCACACAGATTCCCGCAATGACTCCGATCAGTGCTTTGCAGCCCAGAATCCGGAAGATCGTTCCGCCGGAAACCGTCTGTGAAATGAGGATTGGCAGCATTTCATCAGAAGTTGATAAAAAGATTGCCAGCAAAGTACCTAAGGTAATGACTCCGCCGGAATAAAAGCTGGCTGCTGCAGCCGAAAATCCGCACTGTGGAATAATTCCCAAAATTCCTCCAAAAATTGGTCCCATACTGCCGGAATATTTCACAACACCCTTTGCCCTTGCTGAAACAGCATGTTCCATGGACTCCATCACACAGTAGGTCAAAAATAAAAATGGAAGGATCTTTATATTGTCTTCGATCGCATGTACCGCTACATGTTCTAAAATATGAAGCATTTTAACTCCTTTTCTTATACTTCTGTCAGAAGGTTCAGGCTGCGTAAGACTGCACCAATGGTTTCCTCAGTTCCAAGACCTTTTTCGTCCACAGTCACGTCCGCATATTTCTCATAAAGTCTCGTTCTCTCATTATAGAGATCTTTTAAGGTCTGACCCTCTTTGAGTGCCACACCCCGTTTTTCCAGATTTCCGAGTCTTTTGCGAATGGTCGTGTAATCCGCTTTCAGATAAACGATCTGTCCGATGCTCTTAAGATGCAGCATCGCAGTTTCTCCATACACAACACTTCCGCCGGTTGCAATAATGGTTCGTTCAGTCTCCAAAGAAGCATTGACATCATTTTCAATCTTTAAAAAGCCTTCTGTTCCGACCTCTGAAATGATCTGATGAAGACGTTTTCCCTCTCTTTCCTGAATCACAAGATCTGAATCCAGAAAATGATATCCCAGAATCTTTGCTAAAATAACACCGATGGTGCTTTTTCCTGCCCCAGGCATTCCGATCAAAATGATATTATCTTTCATTGCATGAACCCCTTACATAAAAAGAAGCAACGTATCAATCGTTGCTCATTGATTCTACTTTACCATGTGG
>CAZOJX010000144.1:0-3629 GCA_964580255.1 uncultured Lachnoclostridium sp.
TAGAAATTTTAGAGGAACTGGTGCAAGGCGATGGATTTGAAACGTTGTATCAGGATGAATGGTACAGTGTGTATGTACCGGTGAGATAGGAAAATGAGAAAGGAACAATCGACAAATGACCAAAATAGCTGTGTTAATTCCTTGCTATAATGAAAGTAAGACTGTGGGAAAGGTTGTTGCAGATTGGAAGCGAGAACTTCCGGAAGCGGATATCTACGTGTATGACAACAATTCTACAGATGGTACAGATGAAATTGCAAAAAATGCCGGAGCGATTGTGCGATATGAATATCAACAGGGCAAAGGTAATGTTGTAAGACGTATGTTTCAGGAAATTGAAGCGGATTGCTATGTTCTTATTGATGGTGATGATACATATCCGGCGGATTGCGCAAAAGAGATGGTAGGAAAAGTAATGCAGCGCCAGGCTGATATGGTCGTTGGAGACCGCCTGTCTTCCACTTATTTTGAGGAAAATAAGCGTCCATTCCATAATTTTGGGAATTCGATGGTTCGGTCTGCAATCAACTGTATTTTTAAAAGTAATGTAAAAGATATAATGACAGGCTATCGGGCATTCAGCCATCGATTTGTGAAAACATTTCCAGTGTTATCTAAGGGATTTGAAATAGAAACAGAAATGACGATCCATGCCATTTCTATGAACATGGCGATTGAGAATGTGATCGTGGATTATCGTGACAGACCGGAGGGAAGTGAGTCAAAGCTTAATACAGTCAATGATGGCATGAAAGTAGTGTTTACGATATTTAGTTTGTTTAGAAATTACAGACCGCTTGCATTTTTCTCCATTCTTTCTGCAATATTACTGGTCATTGATATAGCTGCTTTCATACCGGCAGTAATGATTCCGTATTGTCAGACTGGATTAGTGGAACGATTTCCGACATTGATCGTGTGTGGGTTTCTTGCACTGGCAGCAATTTTGGCATTTTTTAATGGTATGATACTGGACGCAATTCGGATGAAAGAAAGAAGAGAATTTGAATTCCGTTTGGCTTTATTAAATATGCTGGAAAGCAGAAGGTAGGAGCAAAAATGTTAAAGAGTATAAAAAACATATTTATTCTGTTTGCTGGTTTGGTGGCAGCGGGATATCTTGCAATGATCTGTGTGTATGCACTGCCAACGGATCCTATAAAGAAAAATGTTGCAGAAGCATCAAATATTATGCAGATGGACGGATCTCATCCGGAACTGGTTTACGGTCATCAGGATACGATGCTGGATAATCTGACAGATTCTATTATGCTTTTGACAGCTCGTTATGAGAAAACAGAAAGTATCTTTGAGGAGGCTTTGATGAATCAGAGATTTTCTGTAAATGGAATGATGGATTCGGAAATTTTGGCAGCAGAAGCAGCAGGAGAAGATTTAGAAGGAACTGTGAGCAGTTATGGAAGATACTGGCATGGATATCTGGTGTATTTGAAACCGTTGCTGATGTTTTTAAATTATGGACAGATTCGTTATGTCATTGGTTTGGTTCAGTTTACACTGTTTGCAGCAATTCTATATCTATTTGTGAAAAAGAATAAAGAAAAGCATATTCTGCCATTTTTAGCGGCGTATCTGTTTTTAAATCCTGCTGCATTATCACTGTCATTACAGTATTTCCCGGCATCTGTTCTTACGATGGCTCAATTTGTCATCTTATTAAAACAGGAAAGTAAATACAAAGAAGATCGAAGAAGATGGATTTATCATTTCTTTGTAGTAGGTTGTTTAATCGCCTATTTTGATTTTTTGACTTACCCGTTACTGACCTTGGGAATGCCATTAGTATTTTTGATTGCAGAAAATAGAAAAACACTAAAAGAAGATCTGATTTCCCTGGCAGCAAGCTGTGCAGCATGGGGAGCCGGATATGGCGGAATGTGGGGGAGTAAATGGATTCTCGCAACACTTTTTACAAAAGAAAATGTCATTGCAGATGCATTAGAAAGTGTTTTGTTCAGAGCTGGATCCACAGAAGGTGAAGTGGAGATTTCTGCGCTTGAAGTCGTTATGCGAAATATTGGAGCAAATAAACTGTATTTGCTTCTTGCAGCGACAGTATTTGTTGTAATTATCTTGTGTGGATTCCGAAAAAAAAATAGGATCGTATTGAAAAATGTGAACATCAGCCTTCTTTTATGTACATTACTTCCACTGGCATGGTATGTGGTTGTTTCGAATCACTCCTATGTTCATTTTTGGTTTACTTACCGTATTTTAGCAATTAGCATTTATGGGATTTTGCTTTTTGCAGTGCAACTATTTTATAAAGAATGAGGAAAGAAAACGTGATTGATACAATAAAGAAAAATGCAGATAGGATGATGAAATGGGCAAATCGTTTGTTTTTATTTTTGTTTTCCTTACATTTGTTTAATTTTCCGGATACATGGATTATTTTGTGGTGCCTGTTTTCTATAGGAGTATTTTGGGTTCAAAATAGAAAATTGTGTCTGGACAAGACATTTTGGGTACTCGCATTTGCAGTAATTCTCAATGGATTGGGAACGAAATATTACCTAGGTGAAAGCTTAGGATATACTTGGAAAAATATTATCAAAATGGTAGTGCCGACGATCTTGATCTATCCATATATGAAGCAGGTAGCGTATGAAAAAGAGGATAAAGATATTGAAAAAATCATACTGGCAATCGTGCTTGGAACGTTTGCATATTCGCTGCTGAATTATTATTCATTGGTTGTAAATGGATTTTATCAGGGCGACTACAGAGGATGGAGCGATTTCTGGACAAACTATAGTTGGAGAGCAACACATCATAGTTACTGGGGATGTTTTATCGCAGGTTTGTCGGGATACGGACTTTATTATTGTTTTGCAGAGAAAAAATGGTTGAAAGGCATATTGATTCTAGCAGCCATTGTTGTAGAGAATTATGTTCAGATTGCAGGAGACAACAGAATGGTTCTTTGCGTTACAGTAGTAGCATTAGCGGTTAGTGTGCTTTTGTTTTGTACTTTTAACATGAAGAATCCTAAAAAAGTCAGAAACGTATTAGTGATTGCTGTTGCCTGTGCTGTGATAATTGCAGTAGTTATAGTAACAAACACTTTTGGAATTCAGGATACTGGCTACTATCAGCGCTTTGTGACACGTAATGGCGGAATTTTACGTAATGACCGGTTTCAAATGATTTACGAAGCGATAAGGATGCTTCCTTCTCATTGGAAAGGAGGAGCAACGATGTATGCTGCAGGAAATTTTTGGGTTCATAATTATTGGCTTCAAGTAGCAAATGTCTCCGGAATTTTACCATTTGCTTTCTGGATGGTTGTGAATGTGGCAATGATATTGAATGTTTTAAAGATAATAAAGTCAACAGTGATAAGCAGTAAAGTAAAATATTTGCTGATTCCAATGCTTGCCTCTATTTTAAGTTATTTGATGATGGAGCCAGCAGGAACGGAATTAAACAGATATATTATATTTTATGTTATTATAATTGCATTGCTGAAACAGTTGGCTAATAGAAAATGTGGAGTAGAAAATGTATCAATTAGCTCAGAGACAGGATGTCTCTAAAATATTGGATTACCTTGAGCGGGATTTAAAAAACTGTCTTTACAGTTATATCGATCTGAAAAAGTTCGG
>CAZOJX010000145.1:0-3615 GCA_964580255.1 uncultured Lachnoclostridium sp.
AAAGCTTCGATCGATCGGTATTTCTAATTTTTATCCGGATCGAATGATCGATATTGCGACCTTTGCCCGCATCAAACCGATGGTAAATCAGGTGGAGATCCACCCGTATCACCAGCAGGAAGAATCCCGCCAATGGCATGAAAAATACGGTATTCAGATGGAGGCGTGGGCGCCCTTTGGAGAAGGCAGAGGAAATCTGTTTTCAGATCCGGTATTGATGGAAATCGGTGCAAAGTACGGAAAAAGTGCAGCACAGATCGTCTTAAGATGGCATCTGCAGAGAGGCATTGTCGTGATTCCGAAATCTGTGCATTATGACAGAATGGTGGAAAATTTCAATGTATTTGATTTTGAATTATCCCCGGAGGATATGGAAAAAATCACAGCGTTAGATAAGAAACAGAGTGCATTCTTTTCCCATACGGATCCAAATATGGTGGAATGGTTTGGAAAGATGGTGGAAGAACGGAAAAAACAGCATGACTGTAATAAAGAAAAGAAAAACTGGTAAAGGAGCAAATAACATGGCGAAAAAAGTATTGATCTTATCCGGAAGCCCGAGAAAAGGCGGAAATTCTGATTTGTTGTGTGACGAATTTATGAAAGGAGCAGTTTCTGCCGGACACGAAGTAGAGAAGATTCGCGTACAGGAAAAGAAGGTGGCATGTTGTATTGCGTGCTATGCCTGTCGAAATACCGGAAAATGTGCGATCAAAGATGATATGGCGGAGATCATGCAGAAAATGATCGATTGTGATGTGATGGTATTGGCAAGTCCGGTTTATTTTTACTCTATTGATGCACAGCTGAAAGCAGTCATTGACCGAAGCGTCTGCAGATGGACAGAGGTAAAGAATAAAGAAATGTATTACATCATGACTGCTGCTGATGAAGAAAAAAGTTCTATGGACACCACCTTGGCCTGCTTCAGAGGCTATGCAGACTGTGTTGAAGGCGCAGTAGAAAAAGGCGTTCTCTATGGAACGGGAGTATATCAGGCTGGAGAAGTGAAAGATAAAAAATATATGCAGGAAGCCTACGAGATGGGTAAAAATGTGTAATTTTAATAAAATGAACAATTAACAGAAGTCATCAGTAAAAGTCTTAAATTTGTAGTCCTTCCACTGGGGGAGTGGTTGATCAGATTTAAGACTTTTTTTGATATCTTCATAATAGTGCAGTTTCCGAAGCAAATGGGCATAGGAGTTCTGCAGATCTTCTATCTGTTCCACAACGTGATCTTTGTGGGAATGTAAAAGAAGTAAAATGGAATCAATATTTTCTTCTTCTGTTGATTCATAAGAAAAAAAATCCTGCAGCTGGGAGATGGTCATACCCGCATGCTTAAAACAGCAGATTGTTTTTAAACGGTTGATATGGCAGTCTTCGTAAATACGCTGCCCGGAAGGAGTCCTTTTAATATTGGTAAGGATTCCCTGTTCTTCATAAAATCTGAGTGTAGATGCAGGTAACTGAAACATTTCAGAAACTTCTCGAATATGATATTGTGCCATAAGTACCTCCAAAATTATTCTTGCCTTCAAGTATACTTGAAGTAGTAATCTAATGTAAAGAATAAAATTCAGGAGGTATTTTATGTATCAGGCATCAGCAGAACGTTATCAGACAATGAACTATTTTTCCTGTGGAAACAGCGGCTTGAAATTACCGGCATTTTCCTTAGGACTTTGGCACAATTTTGGTGATACAGCACCTTATGACAATATGAAAGCACTTTGCTTTACTGCATTTGACAATGGAATCACCCATTTTGATCTGGCAAACAATTATGGTCCGGAACCGGGAAGTGCTGAGATCAACTGGGGACGTATTTTAAAAGAAAACTTCATGGCATATCGAGATGAAATGATCATCAGTACCAAAGCAGGTTATGAAATGTGGGACGGCCCTTACGGAAACTGGGGAAGCAGAAAATACCTTCTGGCAAGTCTTGATCAGAGCTTAAAACGTATGGGGATGGATTATGTAGATATTTTCTATCATCACCGTATGGATCCGGATACACCTCTGGAAGAAACCATGGGAGCACTGGCACAGGCAGTGACCAGCGGAAAAGCCTTGTATGTAGGACTTTCTAACTACGACGGAGAACAGCTGGAAAAGGCAACGGCGATCTTAAATGATCTCAAATGCCCGTTTGTCATCAATCAGAACCGCTATTCCATTTTTGACAGAACCATTGAAAACAATGGTTTGAAGGAAACTGCAGCAAAACTGAAAAAAGGAATCATTGCATTTAGTCCTTTGGCTCAGGGATTATTAACTGACCGCTATTTAAACGGAATTCCGGAAGACAGCAGGGTGAAAAAAGACGGCCGTTTCATTAAAGAAAGTGCATTTACGGAAGAACGTCTTAACCAGATCCGCAAATTAAATGCGCTGGCAGCAGAAAGAGGACAAACCTTAGCAGAAATGGCTCTGGCATGGATCCTTCGTGACGGAGTTGTGACAAGTGTGCTGATCGGTGCATCAAAACCTTCTCAGATTTTGGATAATATCAAAGCAGCGCAGAATACAAGCTTTACAGAAGAAGAATTACAGTTGATCGAGGAAATCTATCAGAGCAATCCTGCGTACATTTTGCGGTAAAAAAGAGACATAATAGGAAAAAAATTATACAAAGTGTATAAATTTATATTTTTTTAGAAGAAATTCGTATTTATTTGCAGAGCAGATTTTGCTAAACTGAGAACATCAAGAGGGATGCGAAAACCCTCATAAAATGAAGGAGGAATTTCTAATGAAAAAGAAACTCTTAAGCGTACTTTTATGTGCAGCTATGGTTGCAGCAATGGTTGTTGGCTGTGGCGGTTCAGAAAAACCGGCAGCAAGTCCATCAGATTCTGCAACAGAAGAAACAGCGGAACCAGCAGCAGAGGCAAAGACATTCAATGTTGGTGTAGCAATCTACAGCTATGATGACAACTTCATGACACTGTACCGTAACGAAATTCAGGATTATTTTGCAACACTGAATACTGATGAAGTTACATACAATGTTACCATGGTAGACTGTAAAAACGATATGAGTAACCAGTCTAACCAGATTGATACTTTCATCACACAGGGCATGGATGCAATCATTCTGAACCTTGTTCAGACATCTTCAGCAGATGCGATCATTGACAAAGTTACAGATGCAGGTATTCCATTAGTACTCATCAACCGTGAACCGCTTGCATACGATGCAGATGGAAACCCACTGGATGAATCTTATGAAAGAATCGTTAACAATCCATATGTATGCTACGTAGGATGTGATGCTCGTCAGTCCGGTACATATCAGGGTGAAATCATTGCAAACTTAGATGACAATGGTGATATCAATGGTGATGGCGTTGTTACTTACATCATGCTGGTAGGTGACCCGGAAAACCCAGATGCTCAGTACCGTACAGAATACTCTATTAAAGCTCTTACAGATGCTGGAATCGAAAGCAAATGTTTAGTAGAACAGATCGGTATGTGGGATACAGCAAAAGGTCAGGAAATCACATCTTCAGCACTTGCACAGTATGGTGATGAAATCGAAGTTGTATTCTCTAACAACGATGGTATGGCACTTGGTGCAGCAGCAGCAATCGAAGCAGCTGG
>CAZOJX010000146.1:0-3613 GCA_964580255.1 uncultured Lachnoclostridium sp.
GTCGTCTTCGATTTTTGCATTCACAACAAGTACTAATTCATATTTGTTCATGCTCATTTACCTCCTTTTGGTCTCTGGCCCTTCCTTTAAACGAAGAGCAAGGAATTTATATATCACAATTTGGTATAATACCATGGTTTTCCTTGGATTTCAAGCGTTTTTTTCACTTTTTCTAATTTCTTTTACACTTTTTTCTGCAAGCCTGCGATCCATCATTATCTGATGCCCGCAGCCGAGACATTTCAGGCGGAAATCTGCTCCTACGCGAAGGATTTCCCACTCAAAACTGCCGCAGGGATGCTTTTTTTTCAATCTTACAATATCTCCAACTTCCAACTGCATAAACTCCCTCTTTTTTCCATTCCGCATACTGCGATCACATAATCCTCCAACAGTGTTTCTTCTATATTAAATGTCCACTGCATCCTTTGTCCACCATAATTTACAAAATATTCCTCATTTTCCTTGGCAAACCAGTAATCCTTCATGGGAATGCGTAGTCCCTTTCCTTCGGCCTTTACAAAACTTTCCTTCAGACTCCAGAGCCGCAAAAAATCCCATTCCCGGTTTTCACCGATCAGCGGCTGTTCCTTCGGCTGCACCACCTTGCGGTACATTCCTTCTTTAATGCGCTTTCTGATTTGAATATCCACACCCACCGGCTGCTCGGAGATCACAATGGCGAGATAGTCTCCGGAATGCGAAACATTAAAATGCAGTTTCTCATCTTTCAGGTAGGGTTTTCCATAGGCATCTCTTAATATCTCCGGACACGAAGCTATTTGATAATCTCTTTGCAGAATCTCTCCAAGAATCTGCTCCCACTGCATTTCTCCGGAGTTCCATTTTTTCAGATATCCCTTCATATTACCATTTTCTTCTGCTGTACAGATAAGAATAGATGCAAGGAATGAGTGTCATCAAAAGAATCGCAACCAGTTCCACCCCTGGAAGCTTTAAAAAGACATTTATTATCATCAGGATCCCGCCGATCACCCACAGTTTTCCTGCCATTCGATGGGTTTTGTTCCAGTTTTCCTCGTCCGCATAAGTCCACGGAATCCTAATACCGACAAAACTGTTTTGCTTCACCTTCGGCAGATAATTTCCAAGCACCACAAACAGCACACCTACAAACAAAAGGATTCCCTGTGTCATCAATTCCTGATTCGTTCCCAAGGAGCTTCCGTAAATGGCAGCTGCACAAAACCAGGAAACAACCGGACAGATCCATGCAATGATCTTTTTCATCTTTTCAGGATATTTTGTATTCTTCGGTTCCTGAACCATTCCAAAAACGCAAAGAGCATTACACACTGCGCAAAATGCCGGAATCCCAAATACCGCAAAGGCTTTGCTGCTCCAACCGTTTGCAGCTCCCTCCATATCAAAATGCGTAGCCATGCGGTCCGGCAGCTCTTTCCAGAAAAGCAAGCCAACCAGGATCGGCAGCAATGTCACAATCGTAGTGCTCAGCAATAATTTCTTAGACTCTTTTTTCATCATGTTCTCCTTTCAGGTCGGACAGCCACAGCATGACTTCCTCCACTACCGACACATTCAGATCATAAAAAATGTAATTCTTTTCTCTCGACTCTGTCACCAATTCCGCTTTTTTTAAAATATTCAGATGGTAGGAAATGGTTGCTCCGGTCATATCAAAATGACTGCCAATCTCCCCTGCCGAAAGCGGCTTTTCTTTCAGCAGCATCAGAATCTCTCGACGCACCGGATCCGACAAAGCTTTGAAGGTTTCCGCAAACCCCATACAACTTTCTCCAATCGCTATTTAGAATTTTATCTAATTAGATATTTTTCTAAATACTAGCACGCCTGTCATTCTCTGTCAATATCATAATCAAAAAAAGAGTCTTTCGACTCCTTCTAAATTTTTAAGGACGGCCACTACGCTTGCTCTCATAGTGACCGCCCTAATGAACTTCAATATTCAATGGTTTTTCCTCTTTTTTATTATTTTCCAAAAACATCTATGTTCAATTTTTTATTTTAATTCCCGACTCATAAATCTTCGTTTACTTAGAAATTCTTTGGATACAGATTTTTCTTTTCATTTCATCATTCAAAGTGTCCTCTTTAACTTATAAAACAAATTTCTTTACACTTGTTTTATCTTTGAATGATTGTGGTAGCCTTTCAATATGAGTCGCCAGCTTACTGTATCCCTTTTGCTTATGCCATCTTCTTCTCTACTCTTCTTTGGCTCTTATGCACATTCTGCGATGAAAAGGTTTTTCTTGTCAGGAATTGCTTATGCGATACCACTCTCATATTGAGGTAAATTGTCGATTGGTCCCATTGGTGTGTCCTCCAATCCTCCTCTTGTGGTTCTAAGTACTTAGTTGTTTTTCTTGTTACGTTTATACTAGCACAACACCTTTTGGTTGTCAATCTATTTTTGAAATATTTTTAAATTTTCTGAATATTTATACTATGCAATATAATTGTCTGTCTTTTTGCCCGTGAGCAGGAGCTAAAGAAACATCTAAAACAAAGAATGCACCATTTGCTTTTCTTATCTTCTGTGATAAAATGAAAATAATAGGTTGTTCTAACCTGCCACTGCTCCATTAGCTGCATTCTTTGCGGTATCTTTTATCCTTTGCTCCAATTTCAGGGGCAAAATCCAATCTTATAAATTTCACAAAGGAGAACTTCTATGGAAAATTCTACTACCAAATCTTACTTAACTGCCACCGGCACCATTTCTCACAATATGACCAACGACTATATGTTTCGGTATATTCTGCAAAAGAACCAAAAAGTTTTAAAAGGTCTGGTCAGTTCCCTGCTTCACCTAGATCCTTCTTCCATCAAAAAGATTACAATCCAAAATCCCATCAACCTTGCAGAAGACATTACAGGAAAAGATTTCATTATGGACGTAGAGCTGATGCTTAATGATGACCGTCTGATCAACCTGGAAATGCAGGTAAATGATGAACATAACTGGTCGGAACGATCACTTTCCTACCTTTGCCGTACTTTTGATCAGCTTTATCAGGGACAGGATTACGAAGAAGCCCTTCCTGTCCATCATATCGGATTTTTAGATTTCACACTTTTTCCGGAATCCCCGGAATTTTACGCCACCTACCAGCTTTTGAACGTCAAAAATCACCATCGGTACAGTAGTAAATTTTCTCTGTCTGTGGTAGACTTAAGCCAAATAAATCTTGCCACAGAAGAAGACATTATCTATGGTATCGACCACTGGGCTCGTCTTTTCAAAGCAAAAACCTGGGAGGAAATAAAAATGCTCGCAAAGGATAACGAATACTTAGAAGCTGCTGCAAACTCTCTATTTGAAGCAAACGAAGAACGTATGGTTCGGGAACGCTGTATCGCCAGAAAGCTGGCGGAACGTCGGGAACGTACTTTGGAACGTGATATTAAAATATTAAAAGAATCAAACAACAAACTTGAAAAACATAATGCCGATCTCAAAAATCACACTTCCAAACTCGAAGAACGCATCAAAGAGCTGGAAGCCCTTCTCTCTAATCAGGCCGAATAAAACAACCACGCCGGCCACAAGAGTTTCCCTTGCAGCCGGCGGCTTATTTTATTTCGATCCTATTTCCTGATCTCCAGC
>CAZOJX010000147.1:0-3589 GCA_964580255.1 uncultured Lachnoclostridium sp.
AGAGCATATGTTCTTCGAAGAAGACAGAATCGCAGCATTCCGTGAAATGATCTGTTCTGATACAGTAGAAGAAAGAGAAGCAGCACTTGAAAAGATCCTTCCATATCAGCAGGGAGACTTCAAGGCATTATACGAAGCACTGGAAGGATGCCCGGTAACTATCCGTTTCCTGGATCCGCCATTACATGAATTCGTACCAACCACTGAAGAAGATATCAAGAAACTTGCAGATGCACAGGGTAAATCTGTAGAAGATATCAAAGCAATCATCGATGGTTTACATGAATTCAACCCAATGATGGGACATCGTGGACTTCGTCTTGCAGTTACATATCCTGAAATTGCTAAGATGCAGACAAAAGCTGTTATCCGTGCAGCAATCGAAGTACAGAAAGCACACGCTGACTGGAACGTGAAACCGGAAATCATGATTCCATTATCATGTGACGTAAAAGAACTTGCATATGTGAAGAAGATCGTTGTTGAAACAGCAGATGCTGAAATCGCAGCAGCAGGCGTTGAACTGGAATACGAAGTTGGTACTATGATGGAAATTCCAAGAGCATGCTTAACAGCTGACGAAATCGCTAAAACAGCTGATTTCTTCTGCTTCGGTACAAACGACTTAACACAGATGACATACGGCTTCTCTCGTGATGATGCTGGTAAATTCTTAGATGCTTACTATGACAATAAGATCTTCGAAAACGATCCATTTGCAAAACTTGACCAGACAGGTGTTGGTAAGTTAATGGAAATGGCAATCAAACTTGGTAAACCAGTGAACGAACACCTCCATGTAGGTATTTGTGGTGAACACGGTGGAGATCCTACATCCGTAGAATTCTGCCATAAGATTGGTCTTGACTATGTATCTTGCTCACCATTCCGTGTGCCGATCGCAAGACTTGCAGCAGCACAGGCAGCGATTGCAAATAAATAAAAAATAAGATTAAATCTTGTAAGGGCCTTAGCATTTGCTAAGGCTCTTTTTACGTCACACAGACGAACCGGTAGGGGCGCATTGATGAAATTGGAGAATTTATTTATAAGATAGGAAAATTATTGTTGACAAACCGGCATATTTATAAAATGATAAAAGAGAAGTAAACAGTTACGGCTGAAAAACACAGCATCAGAGAAAATCACAGTGAGGGTGACCATGAAATACAAAAAAGCATATTTGAATCTGAGTGACGGAACCGGACAAGAGTTTCAGGTTGAGGTAAAGGAGAAACTGGCGAAAATCTGAAATTGTAAAATATGTGAAACACTATTCCAATCGGCTGAAAAAGTGGTATACTTCTAGGAAGAATATTTTTAGAGATTCAGGAAATGACGGAGGTAAGAGTATGGCAGCCAGATGCGATGAGTGTGCATATTTTGTATATGATGAAGAATATGAAGAATATTTATGCGAGATAGATCTTGATGAAGACGAGGTCGCACGTTTTTACAGTGATTCCCATTATAATTGTCCTTACTATCGCAACGGTGATGAATATCGTGTGGTACGTCATCAGATGTAAGGAGGGAAACAATGTATTCGCAGAAAATGTACGAGCTTGGAAGCAAAAAATCAACGATCCGCACCATTTTTGAATATGGAAAACAGCGTGCTATGGTGGTAGGAGAGGAAAATATTTATGATTTCAGTTTGGGAAATCCCAATGTTCCTACACCGGAATTTGTAAAACAGGCCATCATTGATATCTTAAATGAAGAAGAACCTTGTGCGGTTCATGGCTATACGGTAGCGGCAGGAGATCCTGCTGCCCGCACTGCCCTGGCAGAAAGCATCAATGAACGCTTTGACATGAATTTTACCATGGAAAATCTGTTCCTTACAGCAGGAGCGGCAGCATCTATTACGATCTGTTTTAAGGCACTTGCGGAAGAAGGCGATGAATTTATTACCTTTGCACCGTATTTTCCGGAGTATAAATGCTTTGTGGAGTCTGTAGGGTGCGAACTGAAGGTGGTGCCGGCAGATGTGGAAACTTTTCAGATCAATTTTGAAAAGTTTGAAGAAATGCTGAATGAGCATACTAAGGCGGTGATCATTAATTCACCGAACAATCCAAGCGGTGTGGTTTATTCAAAAGAGACGATTGAAACACTGGCGAAGATTCTGACGGAGAAAAGCAGGGATTATGGACATGCGATCTTTTTGATTTCCGATGAGCCCTATCGGGAAGTGGTGTATGATGGCGTAGAAGTGCCGTATGTACCGAAGTACTATGATAATACATTGGTCTGCTATTCTTACAGCAAATCCTTTTCCCTTCCGGGAGAACGAATCGGTTACATTGCAGTGCCAAAAGAAGTGACGGAATTTTCCCATATTTATGGAGCCATTGCAGGTGCAGCCAGAGTGCTGACGCATGTGAATGCGCCGTCTCTTTTCCAAAAGGTGATCGCAAGATGTGCCGGAAAACCATCCGATATCCGTATTTATGAAAAGAACAGGGAACTTCTGTATGAAGGACTGAAAGAAGCAGGAATTTTTTGTGTGAAACCTCAGGGAGCCTTTTATCTGTTTCCGAGATGTCTGGAGGAAGATGACAGAGCATTTTGTGAGAAAGCGAAAGCGTATGATCTTTTGCTGGTGCCGGGAAGCGATTTTGGCTGTCCGGGACATTTTAGAGCATCTTACTGCATAAAAACAGAGACAATTGAAAAATCTATTCCGGTATTCCGGAAATTTACAAAAGAAGTCTACGGCGTTTAAGCTGCAGACAACGACAACACATTTGTTTATAAAAAATTTAGTACTCAATGCTTGATAGTGCTAACAACAAGTGCTATAACATAATCGAACGAAGGAAAGGAAGCTTTCGTTTTTGGAAGCATCAAAACTGATGAGCCATGTGCGCAGATCCCCGCCTTCATTGAATGCGTAAAGAATGTTTGCGATGTATAAAGGCTGATCGATGTTTAGCCCACAATGCTTAGACAAAGATTCAAGGATTCCGTTCAGTCCATTTTCTAAAAAGTTTCTATGGGAATCGTTCAGAGTCACTTCTTTTCTTGTTTTCAAGTCATTAAGATAGTAGCCTAATTTCCCCTTATATGGCTGTGTTGCCTCATAGATTTTCTATAAAATAATTGCTCTATATTTTAATCATTTTGTTAAAAAGGAGTTGCATTGAGCGCGAAACTATGTTACATTTTAGTTAATCAAATGGTTAAAGGAGATGGCATATGAAATACAAAGAAGGGTTATCGGAAAATGAATGGTACATCATGCAGATTCTTTGGGAAAAATCTCCATCAACACTGCGGGAAATCTGTGATGCGCTGGAGGATTCCAAAGGCTGGACGGTTCATGCGATTTCTTCATTTTTGAAAAGAATGCAGGAAAAAGGTGCTGTAGGTGTTGAAAAGCTTGGCAAAGTTAAGGGGTATACGGCCTTATGGAGCCGCGAGGATACGATTCTGGAGGAAACACAGTCCATCATGGATCGGGTTTATCGGGGAAATCTTCTTTTGATGGTCAGTAATGCAGTCAAAGAACAGAAACTGTCAAAGCAGGAGATTGACGAGTTAAAGGCTATTTTGGACGAAATGGCAGAATGATCAGGAGGTG
>CAZOJX010000148.1:0-3584 GCA_964580255.1 uncultured Lachnoclostridium sp.
GGTCGTGTAACCATTCCGACCAACCTTGATGTGGTTCCGGAAACCATCGAGATCTTAAAACGCTGGGGCGCAGATGCGATCCGTGACTGTGACGGAACAGAATTTCCGGAGGAACTGACAAAGGTTGGCGCAAAGATTTACTCAACTTATTATACAACCCGTAAAGATAATGAATGGGCGAAAGCAAATCCGGACGAAGTACAGCAGTGCTACATTATGACCGGATTCTATACTGCAACAGAAGATGTTTTAGCGATTCCTTTGATGAAAGGAATTTCTGATGAACTGTTACAGGTTAATACAAGAGATGATATGAAACGCTGGTGGGAAGTTGTTGACCGTACCACAGGCGAGGTGGTTTCTGCAGATGCTTGGAGCTATAATGAAACAACCGGCTGCGTGGAGATCAAAGAAGTGCAGGCATTCCATGAATATACTGTCAGCTTCCTGGCATACCTTATCTGGGACCCTGTACATATGTACAATGCTACAACCAATGATTGGAAAGATTTTGAACATCAGATCACATTCGATGTTCGTCAGCCGAAGACTCACAAATATTCTATGGAACGTCTTCGCAAATTCTGTGAGGAACATCCGTATGTAAATGTGATCCGTTATACAACCTTCTTCCATCAGTTCACATTGATCTTTGATGAGCTGAAAAGAGAAAAATATGTTGACTGGTATGGATATTCTGCATCAGTCAGCCCATATATCTTAGAACAGTTTGAAAAAGAAGTGGGCTACAGATTCCGTCCGGAATATATCATCGATCAGGGGTACTTCAATAACCAGTATCGTATTCCGAGCAAGGAATTTAAGGATTTCCAGGCATTCCAGCGTCGTGAGGTTGCCAAACTTGCAAAAGAAATGGTAGACATTACTCATGAATGCGGAAAAGAAGCAATGATGTTCTTAGGCGATCACTGGATCGGAACAGAACCGTTTATGCCGGAATTTGCAACCATCGGTCTGGACAGCGTTGTAGGAAGTGTCGGAAACGGAAGTACTCTCCGTCTGATCTCTGATATTCCGGGAGTAAAATATACAGAAGGACGTTTCCTGCCGTATTTCTTCCCTGATGTATTCCATGAAGGCGGAGATCCGGTAAAAGAAGCAAAAGAAAACTGGGTAACTGCAAGACGTGCCATTCTTCGTAAACCGATCGATCGTATCGGATACGGCGGATACTTAAAACTCGCTTTAGATTTCCCGGAATTTATCGATTATGTGGAAAGCGTATGTAATGAATTCCGTGAATTATATGAAAATGCAAAAGGAACTACTCCACATTGCGTAAAAACTGTTGCAGTATTAAACAGCTGGGGCAAGATCAGAAGCTGGGGCTGCCATATGGTTCATCACGCACTGTATCAGAAGCAGAACTACAGCTACGCAGGCATCATTGAAGCACTTTCCGGTGCACCATTTGATGTGAGATTCATTTCCTTTGATGATGTGAAAGCAGATGCACACGTATTAGACGATGTAGATGTGATCATTAACGTGGGAGATGCAGATACTGCACATACCGGCGGCTATTACTGGGAAGATCCTGAAGTGATTTCTGCGATCCGTGAATTTGTATATAACGGCGGCGGATTTATCGGTGTAGGCGAACCTTCCGGACATCAGCATCAGGGGCATTTCCTGCAGCTGGCAAATCTGATGGGTGTGGAAAAAGAAACAGGATTCACCCTCAACTACGATAAATATAACTGGGAAGAACACCCGGAACACTTTATCCTTGCAGATACGACCAAACCGGTTGACTTCGGAGAAGGCAAAAAGAGCATTTTTGCTTATGAAGGCACTGAAATCCTGGTTCAGAGAGAAAAAGAAGTACAGATGGCAGTCAATGCTTTCGGAAAAGGACGTTCCGTTTATATCAGCGGACTTCCGTACAGCTTTGAAAACAGCCGTATTCTTTACAGAAGTATTCTCTGGAGTGCTCATGGAGAAGAAGATCTTCATAAATGGTTCAGCACAAACTTCAATGTAGAAGTGCATGCTTATGTAAAGAATGGAAAATACTGCGTTGTAAACAATACCTACGAACCGCAGGATACCACTGTTTACACAGGCAATGGCGAAAGCTTTGAACTTCATATGGAAGCAAACGAGATCAAATGGTATGAAATATAGAAAAAGTCGGAGGAACGGATCATGAAGTATTGTTTTGGTGTAGATATTGGCGGAACATTTGTAAAACTGGGACTTTTTACGGCAGAAGGGGAGCTTCTGGATAAATGGGAGATCAAAACCCGCAGAGAAGATCAGTCCTCTCACATTCTTCCGGACATTGCGGCTGCTTTGGAAGCCAAACTGCAGGAAAAAGGTATTTCCAAAGAAGACGTTGCAGGAATCGGTTTTGGAACACCGGGACCTGTAACGGAAGACGGTGTGGCAGTTTGTCCGGCAAACCTTGACTGGAAAAATAAGCCGGTAGCCAAAGAATTAAGTGAACTGACCGGACTTCCGACCAGAGGCGGCAATGATGTAAATGTGGCAGGTCTTGGAGAAATGTGGCGAGGCGGTGCCAGAGGCTACCAGAACGTTGTGGTGGTTCCTATCGGAACCGGTGTCGGCGCAGCGATCATCTGCAATGGAAGGGTCATTACCGGAGCAAAAGGGGCAGCCGGAGAAGTAGGTCATATTCATGTGGACGATGAAATCAAACAGCCATGCGGCTGTGGAGCCATCGGCTGCGTAGAACAGTTTTCTTCTGCCACCGGATTGGTTCGTATGGCGAAAGAAGCCATTGCATCTGGGGAAAGAGAAACAACCCTTCGAGAGCTGGAAGAAATCACTGCGAAGGATGTAATTGACGCTGCGAAGGCAGGAGATGCGGTTGCAGATGAGATTTTTGATAAGTTCTGTAATTATCTGGGATATTCCCTTGCAGCAACTGCAGCGGTCATTGATCCGGAGATCTTTATCATTGGCGGCGGCGTTTCCAAGGCAGGAGCAAAAGGGGCAGCCGGAGAAGTAGGTCATATTCATGTGGACGATGAAATCAAACAGCCATGCGGCTGTGGAGCCATCGGCTGCGTAGAACAGTTTTCTTCTGCCACCGGATTGGTTCGTATGGCGAAAGAAGCCATTGCATCTGGGGAAAGAGAAACAACCCTTCGAGAGCTGGAAGAAATCACTGCGAAGGATGTAATTGACGCTGCGAAGGCAGGAGATGCGGTTGCAGATGAGATTTTTGATAAGTTCTGTAATTATCTGGGATATTCCCTTGCAGCAACTGCAGCGGTCATTGATCCGGAGATCTTTATCATTGGCGGCGGCGTTTCCAAGGCAGGACAGGTTCTCGTGGATCGTGTACAGTCCTATTTTAAAAAATATGTATGGCCGGGCTGCCGGGGCATCAAATTTGCACTTGCAGAGCTTGGAAATGATGCGGGCATCTATGGTGCTGCCAGCATGATGATCTTAAATCCATAAAAGCTTTTGCTAAAACGAAAAAAGAGGCTGTCGGGAAATAGACAGTTCTGAACAGGGCGAGGAGCGGCTCACATGAACCGCTCCTCGCCCTAATTGTGTCACAGTAAAAATAAACCACCTGCTCTTGATAA
>CAZOJX010000149.1:0-3491 GCA_964580255.1 uncultured Lachnoclostridium sp.
TCCTGATTCGATAAACTATTCACAGTATAGCTTTTTTAATTCGAAAAAGCAAATTCTGTTGACATGTTTTGGAAACTATGATAATTTAACAAGTGAGGTTATTTATGCTGCTCTTTGAGACTTTTTCAAAACAAAAAGTGTTTTGTTTGTTGTGTGCTCAAAGGGTTTTTTTATTATCTAGGAGTGTGAAGAATATGTTTGGAATTTTTAAGAAAAAAAATGAAACTGTAAACAGTGATCTGGAACTGAAGGCAATCGCAGACGGAAAAGTGATCGATATTGAAAATGTGCCGGATCCAATGTTTGCTCAGAAGCTTTTGGGAGACGGTGTTGGATTTGTATTTGAGGGAAGCGAAATTTTTGCTCCATGTAATGGTGAAATTACTATGATTGCAGAAACAAATCATGCATTTGGTATCAAAGCGGAAAATGGTGCAGAATTTTTATTACATGTAGGTCTCGATACAGTAAATTTAAAAGGTCAGGGACTTTCACCAAAAGTAGCTCAGGGACAGAAAGTCAAAGCCGGACAGCTTTTACTGGTAATTGACAGAGCATTTATGGCTGAAAATCAGGTAGAGCTTACCACTCCATTGATCATGACAGAGGCAGAAGGCTATACGATGGAAAAATGTAACGTAGGAAATGATGTTACGAAAGATACCACAGTGATGATCGTGAAAAAGAACTAAAAAGCAGGCTGGAGAGGGGAATCTATGAAGGTTTTATTGATCAATGGAAGCCCGCATGCAAAGGGCAGTACATTTACAGCATTAAATGAAGCAGCACTTACTTTGGAAAAAGAAGGCATTGAAACGGAGATTCTCCATGTGGGAAACCAGGCGATCAGAGGCTGCACTGCTTGCGGAAAATGTCGTGAAATCGGACATTGCATTTTTGATGATGCAGTGAATGAGGCTGCAAAGAAGTTTGCAGAGGCAGACGGACTGATTGTAGGCTCTCCGGTATATTATGCATCTGCTAACGGTACTCTGATTTCTTTCCTGGATCGGCTTTTTTACAGCACTTCACGTCAATTCGATAAAACCATGAAGGTTGGTGCAGCTGTTGTATCTGCCCGTCGAGGCGGAAATACGGCTACCTTTGACGAACTGAACAAGTACTTTACGATTTGTGGAATGCCAGTAGTATCCAGCCAATATTGGAATCAGATTCATGGAAATAATGCCGATGAAGCTGTACAGGACGCAGAAGGAATGCAGACGATGAGAACCCTTGGCAGAAATATGGCTTTTTTAATGAAAAGTATTGCTCTTGGAAAAGAAACATTCGGACTTCCAAAAGCAGAAGAAAAGGTTGCGACTAATTTTATCAGATAAACAAAGGAGAAGGTTATGAAACAGAGAAGACTGACCTCTGCCTGCATCAGCTGTCTGACAAAAGGTCACATTGAAAAATTTCCGGAAAATACTCCGGAAGAAGTACAGGTTCTGTATAAACAGCGGATTCTGCAGATTCTTGGAAATGCATCAGAGCAGGAGAGTGCCCCGATGCTGGTAAACAAAATGGACAGACTTCGTCTGGAAATGTTTGGACAAAATATCGATTATACGCCGATCAAGCAGTATTTCAATGACTATGTCATGAAAAAACAGGCTTGGATTGAGGAAGATGTAGCGAATGCTAAGGATCCTTTAATGCGGGCACTGCAGTATTCCATGACTGGTAATTACATTGATTTTGGAGCAATGGAAAGTGTTTCAGAAGAAAAATTTGAAGAATTGCTTGCAAATGCAAAAAACATTCCATTGGATCCGACAGAATATGATAATCTGCAGAAGGATCTTCGCAGCGCATCATCTCTTGTATTTCTTCATGACAACTGCGGAGAATGTGTATTTGATCATGTGCTGATCAAAACCTTAAAAGCTCACTATCCAAACCTTTCAATCATTTCCATGGTTCGTGGTGTTCCGGTTTTGAATGATGCCACGATCGATGATGCAAAACAGATCGGATTGACGGAAACTGTGGAAGTTATGGGAAACGGAAGCACCATTGCAGGAACCTGTCTGGAAGATATTTCTGACGATGCCCGTCAGGTCATCGAAAAAGCAGATCTTTTGATTTCAAAGGGACAGGGCAATTTTGAAACCCTGTATGGCTGTGGCTTAAATATTTATTACTTGTTTATGTGTAAATGTTCTCTGTTTGCAGAACGTTTCCACAAAAATCTGTTTGAAGGAATGCTGATCAATGACCGATCACTTTAGAGACTTCACAAAGTTTGTCAATCATGTTATAATCATCTAATGAGAATATGTAAGAATCTGTGAGGAAGCTTCATGATTGATGTGCACAGCATCAGCACCCATTGTACCAGAACAGAATTTGTCGGTACGGCAGTGCTTGATACCATTGGACTGGTAATCTCAGGAATTGATGAGACATTATTGGAAAAAATGAATATCGGAAAGAAATATCGTGTACTTGGACTTTTTAGTTCCCGTACCGGCGCTGCAGGACAGCTGACAGCAATGGACGATGCTGTAAAAGCAACCAATACAGAACTTCTGTCCTTTGATCTTCCAAGAGATACCAAAGGTTGGGGAGGACATGGTAACTACATTGTAATTGGTGGTTACGACGTTTCCGATGTAAGGCATGCTATTGAACTTGCCTTGGAGCTGACCAATAAAAATGCTGGAGAAGTCTATATCAGCGAATCCGGACACTTGGAATTTGCCTATTCTGCAAGTGCAGGTCCGGTGCTTGAGAGAGCCTTTGGAGCAAAAGACGGAAAAGCCTTTGGATTTTTTGCAGGATCTCCGGCTGCGATCGGTCTGGTAATGAGCGATCATGCAATGAAAGCTGCAAATGTGGAGATTATTCAGTATATGACTCCGAGTATCGGTACCAGTCATTCTAATGAAGTGATCTTAGCTATTTCAGGAGAAGCTGCTGCAGTAAAAGAAGCTGTTTTAGAAGCACGGCAGATTGGTCTGGAACTGCTGATCAGTATGGGAACCTATCCTGAAATTCCGGGAACGCCATACTTATAAGCTCAAGGACGCTTACAGAAAATTAGGGGAAATAAAGGAGAACTTACTAATGAGTCGTGTGGGATCAAATATTGTGATCGGAACCTTTTGGATCATCGTTGCAATTTGGATGTATTTATCCGGTGGAGTGGAAAATCAGGCAGCTGCAGCAATCCTGGTGGTCTTAGGATTTATGTTTTACTGGGCAGCATTTAAGATTTACCAGAATCCGAATCTTGCTAAGAAAAATAAAAAGAATCTGGTTCAGCAAATGACAGATCCAAATTATAAAAATACTTTAAAAAACAATAAAAAGAAAAAATAGATAATTTGTAAAATTGTTTAATGTAGTGTAGTAATATTACATAATAGAGACGCTCCGCTTGTACGGGGCGTTTTTTTACATTTTTTCGCTTTCATTATAAGAGTTGATGTCCGTTTTATTGGACTTGGTTTGTGATAATTTATAGATGTCAAGAACCTAGATTG
>CAZOJX010000150.1:0-3472 GCA_964580255.1 uncultured Lachnoclostridium sp.
CTGGACGTGATGTTTGTACACGATACCCATTCTCACCTGACAGAATTTGCTACGGTGGAGGACGGAAAATCTCAGATCATGGGTGGTTTTGCAAAGATTAAGACCCTGATCAATGAAAAAAAGGAAGAAAATCCGGAAACGCTTGTTTTGGACGCCGGAGATTTCTCCATGGGAACTTTAGTTCAGGTGGTGTTTGAGGAAGAAGCTTCCGAGCTTCGCATGCTGGGTGAATTGGGAGTGGAAGCGACCACCTTTGGAAATCATGAGTTTGACTATAAGGCGGCAGGCCTTGGAAAGATGCTGGACAGTGCAGTAAACAGTAAGGATCCGATTCCGGAGCTTCTGCTTTGCAATGTGGACTGGGAATCCATGGAAGCTGCGGGATTGACGGAAGATCAGCAACTTTTAAAGGCGGCTTTTGAACATTATGGAATGAAGGACTATACGGTACTGGAAAAAGGCGATGTCAGAATTGCTCTTATCGGAGTTTTTGGAAAAGACTGTCTGGCATGCGTGCCAAATTGTCCGTTAGAATTTCGAGATCCTGTGGAAGCGGTAAAGGAAACGGTTGCAAAGATTCAGGCTGAGGAAACAGTCGATATGATCGTCTGCATTTCCCACAGCGGTACCTGGGAGGAAGAAGATAAATCCGAGGACGAGATCCTGGCAAAGGCAGTGCCGGAGCTTGATCTCATCATCAGCGGTCATACCCATACGAAGTTGGAGGAACCGATCCGTCATAAGAATACTTATATTGTTTCAGCCGGGGAATACGGAAAATATTTGGGAAATCTTTCCATGAGCCAAAAAACGGACGGACGCTGGGAGATGGATTCTTATGAGCTTCTGACCATCAGCAAAGACATTCCGGAGGATGAAGAAACCGCAGAAAAGATCAATCATCTGATGGATATGGTGGATGAAAAATATCTGAAACAGTTTGGCTATACCAAAGATCAGGTGCTTTGCACCAATGAAGTTGAATTTGCGCCTCAGGAAGACACCGGTGAAAAACATACGGAAGTAAATCTGGGCAGCATTATGGCAGATGCCTACACCTATGCGGCAGAGCAGGTGCTGGGGGCGGATACGGTAGCAGTTGCAGTGGCACCTTCCGGAACGATTCGTGATACCTATGCCAAGGGAAATATTACCACAGAAAATGTATTTAACTCCTTCTCCCTGGGAATCGGAAAGGACGGCATTCCTGGCTATCCGCTGATTGGGGTTTACCTTACGGGAGAGGAACTGAGGCTGGTTGCAGAGATTGATGCTTCCATTTCAGATCTGATGACTTATGCCCGTCTTTACACCGACGGTCTTTACTGGCATTATAACCCGAACCGTATGATCTTAAATAAGGCAACGGACGTTTTCCTGGTCAATAACCAGGAAGAACGGGTGGAACTGGAGAGCGACAAACTGTATCTGGTAGTGACAGATTTCTACACTTCCCAGATGCTTGGCGGCGTAACAGACCTGTCCATGGGACTTTTGTCTCTGGTGCCGAAGTTTGCAGATGGAACTCCGGTAGAAAATTATGAAGATGCGATCCTTATGAACGGCGATCAGGAAGTCAAGGCCTGGAAAGCCATTGCGGATTACATGTGCTCCTTCGACGATACCGACGGAGACGGCGTTCCGAATGTTCCGGCAAAGTACGGTACTTTAGAAGGACGTAAAGTCGTAGAGGACAGCAAAAATATTGTGGATCTTTTAAAGAATCCAAACAAATTTTTCTTTATGATCGCAGGAATCGTACTGCTGCTGTTGCTGATCGTGACAGCCGTTGTCGTACTGATTGTGAAGATTGTGAAAAAAATTAAGAAGCGGAAGATTAGAAAGTAGGAGAATACCATGGGAATTGTAGTAATTGGAGCAGCATTTGTAGACATTAAAGGATTTCCTTTTGACATTTATGTGCCGGACGGAAGAAATGCCGGCAGAGTAGAATATGTTCACGGAGGTGTGTCACGAAACGTAGTGGAAGATATCGCCAATGTAGAGCTTCGCCCGACCTATATCGGTCTGGTGGACGATTCACCTCTGGGAGAGGACGTACTTCAGAAACTGAAAAATCACAAGGTTAATTGTGAATATGTACGAAAAGTAGAAAACGGCATGGGAACCTGGCTGGCTGTATTTGACAATAATGGGGATGTAGCCGGTTCAATCTCCAAAAGACCGGATTTCTCTCCGGTTATGGACATTTTTGAAAAAGACGGAGACGAGATCTTCTCCAATGCGGATTCTGTCGTTGTTCAGGTGGACCTTGCCAAAGATATTGTTAAAAAAATCATCGAGCTTGCCAAAAAGTATAATAAAAAGCTCTTTGCGTTGGTTTCCAACATGAACATTGCTGTGGAACGACGGGATTTTCTGCAGGATTTTGACTGCTTTATCTGTAACCGTCAGGAGGCAGGAATCCTCTTTTCCGATGATTACACCGGAATTCCGAGGGAAGAATTGAAATATATTATCGCAGAAAAGGTACAGCGGGCCAATATCCCGGGCATGATCGTGACTCTGGGTGCCGAAGGTGCCATCTATGCTACCAACACAGGAGAAAAAGGTGCCTGCCCTGCCATCAATGTAACGGTCAAAGATACGACCGGCGCCGGAGACGCTTTCTGCGCAGGTGCTTCCATCGGTCTGACCTATGGAAAAGACTTTACGGAATCCATCGAGATCGGTTCCCGACTGGCAGCGTCTGTGATCACATCTTCTGAAAATGTCTGTCCGAGATTCCGCCCGAGAGAGTTCGGCATTGATATTGATGTGGAGGAAGATTAAAAATTTCATTGACAAAAGGGAAAGAATCATATATCCTTCTAAAAGTAGTTAGATATAACTAACCACGGGAGGAAACAATTTGAAGAAATCAACGAGAAAACTAGTGAACAGTCTTATGACAGCAGCCATGATCATTGTTGTTGTATCAGGAACCTTACTGCACCGCATGGGCGCCGGCATGTGGCTTGGAATTACCCATGGTGTATCAGGCTATGTGCTGCTGATCCTGGCACTGATCCATCTGCTTTCCCATCGAAAAAGAGCGTAAATAATCAGACCGTTTAATCCGGCCGGGAGGAATCTTCCGGTCGGATTATTTTGGGCAAAAAAGGATAAAGATCCTCATAGCTTTCCAGCTCTGCATCATCAGCAACGGCTTTGGGGATTAGTCCGGTACAGTCCTGGGCTGAGGAGGTTTTTAAATAATCTTCTTCCAGGAAGGCAGCGATTTTGGGATTCTTTTTCATGGAAATCCTCCTTTTTGGGAATTTAAGCTTAGCATAACCGAAAAGTATTCAGATGATTCCTGTCGATGAAAGTAAATAAATGGAAAATAAGTTGAAAATTGATTGAATATTCGTTCACAAAATGGTATCCTAAAAAAGATAGGCATGAGAAGGCCTGGGAAGAAATGAGAGGAAGAAATGAACATGGAGAGAGAACGTTTGGGGAGCCGATT
>CAZOJX010000151.1:0-3413 GCA_964580255.1 uncultured Lachnoclostridium sp.
CAACTGGTTCACTTCCGCTCCGATCAGGGTAATGTACATGCCGAAATATAGCCACAGCATGATCAAAATAATCGTCGTCAGACTTCCGTACATATTGGAAAATCCGTTGAATTTTTCAATATAAATAGAAAATGCATAAGAAAAGATCATCCACCCGGCCGCCGACAGGATTGCTCCCGGCACATGACAGGAAAGCGGCTTTTCATTTCCCGGCATAAACCGATAGATCAGCGAAAAGAGTACCACTGCGTAAAGGATTAAAAAGATGTTCTTTACGTCCAGGATCTTTTGAGTCACATAGGCAGTCAGCGGAAATTTCATGGTGATCAGCTCCAGCAGGGCATTACCGAAAACACCCAGCAGCAAAAAGGCAATGATCGACAGCAGAAAAGCAATCGTGTAAAGTGCCGCCCGGATTCGGACTGCAAAGTAATTTCTGGTCTCTCTCGTTCCTGCGATCCACTGCAGACCCTGTGTCAAAGCCATCATGCCCCTTCCTGCCGACCAAACCGTTGCCAATGCAGACAAAGAGACTGTTGTAGCCGTTTTCTGATAAGCTTCGCCGATAATTCCCGTCACAAAGGTCAGCATATTTCTCGGCACTGTGTTCTGTATCAGAATCAGCACATCTACCTTATCAATGCTGGTAAACTGCAGCAGGGAAAACAGCAGGATAATACAGGGAATAAACGACAAAATGAGAAAGTATGCTGCATGTGCTGCCGCCGCATTGAGCCGGTGCTCCTTAAAAACTGCTGAAATTTTCTGTATTCTTATGATTGTTTTTTTGATCATATGTAGTATCCTAATCTATATTTCTGATAATATGGTTCCTTCGTAAAATAACCCCAAAATCTCTTCATAGGAGTGTCCGGCTTCCGCCATATGGTTTGCTCCATTCTGGCTCATTCCGGCTCCATGTCCAAATCCGCCTCCGCTAAACCGGAAGCCTGTCAATTCTCCGTCATTTTCCACCCGATCAATCACAAAAAAACCGCTTGGCAGCATATTTCCGCCGACAGCATCTTTCCCGTAAGTTCTCGTAATGGTCTGTCCCTTTCCATTAAGTGCTGTGCGGATCGCATGCTCATAGACCAGTTCCACTTCTCCCTTACTTCCTGTCACAAGCACCTTCTGTACGGCTCCGCCCTCATTTCGCTCGGTCACCTCAATCTCCCGGATCGTCCCGACCGAATCTGTTTTCTTCATATTTTCCGTCAGCTGCTCCAACGGCACCGTCATTTCCCACCGATACCAGGCTTCCCCGCTATCATAGGTTTCATAATCCTCATTTAAAATGAATTGACGGAAATTTTCCTCATTCTGAAGATCCAGCGTTTCTGCAGAATCGTTCAACAGCTTTCCGGAAATGTAGCTGTTGGCCTTTGTTCCGTTTTTCCAGATTGTTTCACTGGTCGTATATCCGCAGGAAGTAGAAAAATAGTAGGTCGTCGCTACTTCTTCTCCGAATTTTAACACCTGTCCGGCCGTTTCGTCTACTGCCCGGATCACTTTTTCGTTTGTTGTCAGATTATTGTATACCTGATAGGAAACACTGTCGTCCACATGCGCACCATAGGACGCATATCCATTCAGCAGAATTTGACGATAAGCATAGCTTCTGGCACAGACTGCCTGGGCTTTTAAAGCTTCCATCTCATAGCCTGCCGGCATTTCACTGGGTACAACGCTGTAAAGATAGGTTTCCAACGGCAGATCATTGATGAGAAGAAGCCCTGCGGAATCCTTTACCACTTCCAGGATTCCGGCGTAGACCGGCGTTCCGTAACTTCTCTCAATACTGAAAATCTCTATTCGGGCATTTTCACCTTTCGGTGTCAAAATCAGTCGTTCTGCAGACAGTTCCTCACTGTTTTTGGTAAGATCCAGCGTTTCTCCGTCTAAAAGCTGCACGCTGTTTTCCCCATAAGAAACTTCATAGGTTCCATGAGCCCGCAGGCTTACCTTTTCATGAAAGATTTCAGCAAAATCCGTCGTTTTCAAAAGTACCCGAATCCTTTCCAATGTCATCGGTGTCTCCAAAACCGCTGCACAGAGCTTTCCCTCTGCAACGATCAGCTTTGCCTGGTCATAACCTACGATCAAGCCATAGATCGAAGTTTCCTTATAATCTCCATAGGTTTCATAAAATCGAAAGTGCTCTGCCAAAGGAAGGACTCCATAACCGTCCAGTTCCACACCGTCTGTTCGGATTGAAAGGATCTTTCCGCTAATGCTTTCCGTTTTCGTCAAAATCTTTGTCACACTTCCATTGGTCAGATGAATATCTGCAATCTCGTCCGAAAATTCCGCTGTCAGATTTTTGCAGGGCAGCACAATCTCAAAGCCTTCGGAAAAGATTGTCAGTGTACTTTCACTATTCTCCTTCAACAGACAGTTTTCCAGTGTCACTTCCCGCTCCAAAAGGTTATTAATATGTAAAATCCGATCTTCTTCCGTCACTGCCTGAACACTCTGATAAAGATACGGCGTCCAGTCTAACGCTTCCTCGTACCGGTAGATTCCCCGGTCTGTATATACCTGATCCTTTTCCAGGCCCTCGATCTGCTCCGAAGTTCCCAGGATCAAAAGTTCCTCATTTGCAACCGGCACATCTTCTGTCGGGTCTTTCCTGAAGCCTGTTCCCTTCAAGATCAAAAACGTCAGAACAATTATTCCAAAGATCAGCCAGCAGATCTTCTGCTTTCTCGAAATTCTTCTTAACTGCATGCTTTTATTCCTTCCGTCCCTGCTGCATCAATGAATTAAAATAGGGAGATGTGAGGCACATCTCCCTTTATCTTTCGTCGAAGCCCAAAATGCAACTCCTACTTTTGACGCCTAGCAATATGCTAGGTGGGCAACCGCAACAGATTTTCTGCCTTCCACTGCAAACGGAGGCCTGGCATCCAACCTGCGATATAGGAATCCCGTAAACGTAGATGTAGGTTCAAAATGGTAGAAGCATCATCTGCATTTCAGGTTGAAGTTATTATAACCCATTTGCCCCTGTTTCGCAACTGAAAAAAATGGAAATCGTTCAAAAAAAGGCGCCCTGCTTTCGCAGAGCACCTCTTTTACTTTTCAGATTGATTCAAATTATAACTGTGGACCAGCTGCTACTAATGCTTTACCAGCTTCGTTTCCTTCGTATTTTGCGAAGTTCTTAATGAAACGTCCAGCAAGGTCTTTTGCTTTTACTTCCCATTCAGAAGCATCTGCGTATGTATCACGAGGATCAAGGATTCCTGTATCAACGCCTGGAAGTTCTGTTGGAACTGAGAAGTTGAAGAATGGGATTTCCTTTGTTTCAGCTTTTTCAATAGATCCGTCAAGGATTGCATCGATGATACCACGAGTATCTTTGATAGAGATACGTTTTCCTGTACCATTCCATCCTGTGTTTACTAAGT
>CAZOJX010000152.1:0-3411 GCA_964580255.1 uncultured Lachnoclostridium sp.
CACAGAAACAAAAAGAAAAGAAGAATTTGTGCCGATCGAAGAAGGCAAAGTAAGGATGTATGTGTGCGGACCGACTGTATATAACTTTATCCATATCGGAAATGCCAGACCAATGATCGTTTTCGATACTGTTCGCCGTTATTTTGAACACAAAGGCTACGATGTGAATTTCGTTTCCAACTTTACAGATGTGGATGATAAGATCATTAAAAAAGCCATTGAAGAAGGTGTTTCTGCTGAAGAAATTTCTCAGAGATATATTGCAGAATGCAAAAAGGATATGGCCGGAATGAACATTAAGCCGGCAACAACGCATCCGCTGGCAACCCAGGAAATCGATGGAATGATCGATATGATCAGCACTCTCATTGAAAAAGGTTATGCATATGCAGTGAACGGAACCGTTTACTTCCGTACAAGAAGATTTGAAGCCTATGGAAAGCTGTCTCATAAAAATTTAGATGACTTAAGAGCCGGAAACCGTACTCTTTTGGTATCCGGAGAAGATGAAAAGGAAGATCCGTTGGATTTCGTTCTTTGGAAACCGAAAAAAGAAGGAGAACCGGCATGGGTATCTCCATGGGGCGAAGGAAGACCGGGTTGGCATATTGAATGCTCTGTTATGTCTAAGAAATATTTAGGAGAGCAGATCGATATCCACGGCGGCGGAGAAGACCTGGTATTCCCACATCATGAAAATGAGATTGCACAGAGTGAAGCATGCTGCGGCAAGATCTTTACAAGATACTGGATGCACAATGCATTTTTAAACATTGACAATAAAAAGATGTCCAAATCCTTAGGAAACTTCTTTACGGTTCGTGAGATCAGCGAAAAATACGATCTTCAGGTGCTTCGTTTCTTTATGCTGCAGGCACATTACAGAAGTCCGTTGAACTTCAGTGCAGAGCTGATGGAAGCATCAAAAAACAGTCTGGAACGAATCGTGACTGCAGCTTCCAATATGAAGCATCTGATCGATAACAGTACAGACAGAGAAATGAATGCAGAAGAAGCAGCAGCTTTAGAAGAAGCAAAAGCATTTGTGACAAAATTTGAGGAAGCAATGGACGATGATTTCAATACCGCAGATGCGATTGCAGCAGTGTTTGAACTGGTAAAATTCATGAACACTCATGCAGCAGCGGACAATGCGAAGGAATATCTGGAAGCATTGAAGAAAGAACTGATCGAGCTTTGTGACATTTTAGGTGTGATCGTAGAGAAGGAAGAAGAACTTCTGGACGCTGATATTGAAAATCTGATCGCAGAAAGACAGGCTGCAAGAAAAGCAAAGAATTTTGCAAGAGCAGATGAGATCCGTAATGAACTTTTAGAAAAAGGCATTGTTTTGGAAGATACCCGCGAAGGAGTAAAATGGAAAAGAGCATAGTTTTGAAGGAAAAAATGCGGGAGCTGTTCGGGCTTAAGGAACAGGATCTGAGAACTTATTCCCCATTGACTCTGGCATATCTTGGTGATGCGGTATTTGAGCTTGTGGTGCGTACCGTTTTGGTAGAACGGGCAAATATGCAGGCGGAAAAGCTTCATAAAGCTGCGATAAAGATCGTAAAAGCAGAAACACAGGCACTGATGATCGAAGCGGTCAAAGAAGACCTGACGGAGGAAGAACTGTCCGTATTCAAACGGGGACGCAATGCAAAAGCAGTGACCCGTGCAAAGAATGCGTCCATGTCTGCATACCGCAGAGCGACCGGATTTGAAGCATTGATGGGATATCTCTATTTAAAAGGAGATATGGAAAGAATGCTGGAGCTGATTCATTTAGGGATAGAAAGAACGGAGGTAACACTGTGAGATACGAGGAATTGACAATCGAAGGAAGAAATGCTGTGATCGAAGCCTTTCGTTCCGGAAAGACCATTGACAAGGTATTCATTTTAGACGGCTGTCAGGACGGTCCGATCCAGACCATTAAAAGAGAGGCAAAAAAGCATGACTGCATTATTCAGTTCGTAAAGAAAGAGCGTCTGGATCAATTATCAGAGACAGGACATCACCAGGGCGTGATCGCTTATGCAGCGGCTTATGATTATGCAGAGGTAGAAGATATCCTGGCATTGGCAAGAGAAAAAGGGGAACCGCCGTTTATCTTTCTTCTGGACAATATCGAAGATCCGCACAATTTGGGGGCGATTATCCGTACAGCAAACCTTGCAGGTGCTCATGGGGTGATCATTCCGAAACGCCGTGCAGCAGGGTTGACCGCAACGGTCGCAAGAACTTCCGCAGGGGCCCTGAATTATACACCGGTTGCCAAGGTTACAAATCTTGCAAATACCATTGAAGAACTGAAAAAAGAAGGTCTTTGGTTCGTATGCGCAGATATGGGCGGTGAAGTAATGTATAACCTGAATTTAAAAGGTGCCATCGGTCTGGTCATCGGAAACGAAGGAGAGGGTGTCAGCCGTCTGGTTCGTGAAAAATGTGATTACATTGCGTCCATTCCAATGAAGGGAGACATTGATTCCCTGAATGCATCTGTAGCAGCAGGTGTACTGGCATATGAAATTGTTCGACAGAGAATGAGCTAATGATAGATTTTAAAGAATTCAGTGACAAAGAATTGATCCGCCGGCTTCGTGCCGGCGAATCTGCGATTGAAGAGTATTTATTGGAAAAATATAAGCCTTTTGTAAAAAGCAGGAGCAGAGCCTTGTTTCTGGTGGGCGGAGACAAGGAAGATCTGATTCAGGAGGGAATGATCGGTCTGTTTAAGGCAATCCGAGATTATGATCCGGAAAACGGAGCTCCCTTTGCTGCCTTTGCAAAGCTGTGCGTTGAAAGACAGCTCTATACTGCCATCGAAACTGCCGGCAGAATGAAAAATGCACCGCTGAATGCATACATTTCCTTATCTGAAGAAGCAGAAAATTTGATGGACGGCGGAATCGAAGAATCTGTCATCGAAAAAGCCAATTATCAGCAGATGTATGCAGCACTGCAAACTCATTTGAGTGCAATGGAAAAAGAGGTGCTGGAGTTTTATCTGGAAGGAAAAGACTATACGGAAATCGCTGAGATCATGGGAAAATCTGCCAAAGCCATTGATAATGCACTGCAGAGGATCAAAGGAAAGATTCGTAAAATTCACTGTACAGAGTAAATGCACGAACGTGCGAAAATGTATGAAAAAGTAAAAAAAGGACTTGCCAAAACAGTCAACAGGGACTATAATAGCAAGGTACGGTCCGTTGGTCAAGCGGTCAAGACGCCGCCCTCTCACGGCGGAAACACGGGTTCGATTCCCGTACGGACTGCGAAAAAAACCACTTACCCTTGGGTAGGTGGTTTTTTGTTGCTTAAAATTAAGGTAGAACGTTCGTAAAACGATCAAGTCTGACTAGCAATGATTGCTTCCAGTTCTTTGATACGTTCTTCGAGGGTAGA
>CAZOJX010000153.1:0-3384 GCA_964580255.1 uncultured Lachnoclostridium sp.
TCGGCGAGTTGTTCTTCGTAAAGAGCCTTATCCGCAAGTTTTTGATTTATGCTATTGACATAATCTTGATAAGTCGCCCTGTTTTCCGCTTTCGTTGCCGATTCAACGACATTAGCCTGTTGAACGTCGGAACGCTTTTGAGCGTAAGCCTGCGCCTGCAAATAATCGCTATAACCGCCGCCCGTTAAGCCCATTTGAGCCATAGTTTCGGCGTTTGCGCCGTATGTAGCCTGATTTTGAGCATAAGACGATTGAGCGTCAACCATAGCACGCTCCTTGGCGATTTCCGCCTCTTTATCCGCCGCCGCTTTACTCTCAGCCGCCTCTTGTTTGAGCATTTCCATATATTCGGCATAAGTCAACGGCTTTTCCGTTGTAGATTCCGTAGTGTTTCCCGTATTCTCCGCCGCCACGCCTGCGTTATTCTCGGTTGTCGCAGTTTCAGTTGTCGTTGTTTCCGTATTGCCGCTTGCGGTTTCCGTTTTCTCGGCGTTTGCGGTTCCCGTTCCTATGTTTTCCGCATAGGTCGTTCCGCTCCCTGCCGTTCCTAACGTGTTTTTTACGGCGGTATCGGTCGTTGCGGTCGTGTTTTTAGTGCCGAATAGCCGAGAAATAATATCTTTTACGCCATTTACAAAATTTCCGCTCGTAAGTTTCGACCATATCGAATTATTGCTATTCGTGGTCGTTTTCGTTGTCGTCGTAGACGTTGTTTTGCTCGGCGTTATGTTATTAAAAGTGCTGTTATTTACCTTTGAATTGCCCGTAATAACGCCCTCGTCGGTTACGCCGCCTGCATTATTGCCGCTCCCCGATAAACTACCTACCGTTCCTACGACGTTGCTATTGAAATTTTTGCTATTGTCGATAGGCTTAACGACGCCGCTCGTAGCCGATATTCCCGTAGGAATACTCGGAGAAAGTTTACCGCTATATCCCCAAGTCGGCGTAGTATTGCCCGTGCCGATTACCTGCCCGTATAAGCCGCCCGTGCTTGCATTGTTACTCGGTAAAGAAATTTTCGTATCTTGCTTTATCATATCGCCGTAAAGTCCGTTCGTAGCGTTCGTATTCTTTTTAGACGTTCCGCCGCCACCGTCAGCCATAGCCAAAGCCTTTGTAAATTGATTTTTTATCATTGCTTATTGCCTCCTTGCAAACTCTCTAAATAGGAAATATATCCCTCCGCTCCCGTCGCTCTATCTTCCGCCATACTCTTTTGCACCCGTAAATCTTGGTTTTCCGCCTGCTGTTGTGCGAGTTGCTGTTGCAACGCCATTTGTTGCGCCTCGATTATTCCTCTTATGCGCTCCACCATATCTCTTGCGTCGGGATAGTGATGTTTTTCCATTTGTTGCCAGAATATGAGTATCGTTTCGAGTTCCTGCGGATTGCCGTAACAACCGTTTTGAAAATTTAAACGGTTTTCGCTCCAAATCGTTTCTCTCGACTTTTCAATATCGCCCGTTTGGTCGGTATCGAACAAATACGAGAAATTGTAGTAATACTCGCCGTTCTCGTCTCGCTCGATAAAGTCGTAGCGGTTAAAAGTAGCGTTTTGTAGTCTCCCTTGCGAATCGGTAAACGAATTGACTCTCGGTTCGTCGGCGTAGGCGAGAAAATATTGAAAGATAATCTCGTCAATCTCGGTGTAAGCGGCGTTCTTCATTCTACGCTTACTGTCGAGCCGTCCTGCCGCCTGTTGCACCTGAATTTGCTTTGCCTTGCCGCTTTGCGCCGTGTTGTCCGCTTGACCTTGGTAACTGTCGGTAATACCCAAAATACGCTTGGCGTGGTCATAGTGTCGCTCCGCCATTTCAATATCTTGTTGTATATTTACCTGCAAATCAATCCGCCCGAACAGTTTATAATTGTCTTGTCCGACTTTTATAACGTTCTCATACAGCCCGTTGTCGAATTGTCCTGCATAATCTTCGGGAGCGGTCGGATAAACGCCTGCTTTCATAAGTTTTTCGGACACACGAGACATTATTTTGTTGATTTCCTGTTGCTCGGGGCGAATAAACTCGCAATCGGATTGACCGAGCAGGCAATCTTCCTGCGATGTATTCTTCCGAATAACGATAGGAAATTTCGTCGGCGTGTAATACGGCAATCTCGTCGGTTCCATTTTCGGCACTTGCACGGGAACGGTAGCAGGGATCATAATTCCGTCTATCTCGTCCATAGCAACGGAGCCGTCCTCTAACATTGCCTGTTGCATTACCTCCTCCATTACCACCTGCCCGTCTTTTATTACGGGCGAATTTGCGTAAATCACGGAGCCGTCCGTAAGCACTATATCGTGGTCGAGTTCCTCGTATTCTTCGTTTAACATCTCATAATCGGGATTATCGCACTCGCAAAGTTCCTTGCGCTTTCCGCAGTTCTTGCAAACATACCGCTTACGAGAATAAAAGTCCTCGATGTCCTGCAATTCCGTATCGCCCGACCAAATATATTGACATACTTTGTCGTTATCGTCCTTGTAATAGCAAACGACGACGGTAGCGGTTTCGTCGCTGTCGTTCTCGTCGCTTTCGGTTTCTTCCGCAACGTCGAGCGATACATCATACTTACGCATTAAGTCCTCTTTGGTCGTTTCAAAGCGAATAAAGCAGTATTCCATATCGTCAATATCGTAGATTTTCGGTTGTCCTACAAAATGCGACGGGCTCCAAATCGTAATTTTAACGTCACCGACGGTGTTATGCGTCTTTATAGAGTTATCCCACTCAACGAGCCATATCGAGCCGCCGTAGATAGGCGAATAACGCTCGTCCATATCGTTGAGTTTCTCGAACGGTAAGCGGTTGCGCTTATTACGCAAAAGTTTCTCTATGCTCTTTGCGTTCCGCTCGTTCCTTTCGGAAAAGATTTCGGGCGTTACGGCAGTCGTAGGCAAATAACTCGAAAACTGACTTTCGAGCAGTTCGTAAGTAATGTTCCTGCCTGTCTTTGCGTCCACCGTCGCCCCGTCGATTCCAAGGTCACCCTTATACTGCTTACGCCATTTCTCATAGTTCTCTAAGATAGGATCCTGCTTACTTTTGGCGTTCTCGTATAAGTCCTTGAAAAACTGTAATTTGTTTCGTTTATCCACACGCATTATAACGGTTTACCTCCCTTGCGTTTTATTATCAAATCTCTTTCTTCCTGCGAGCGTGCCCGTCTATAATCTTCTAACTCGTCAGGTCTGTAATACACTCTCTTGTCCGCCGCCGTCGGCGCAGGTCTTGTCCAATAAATGGCGAAATACCTTAAAGCGTCGGGGCTATGCGTTATTTCGTGCGGTTCCGTCGCACAATCGGTCGGGCGTTTGTCGTCTCTTTGTAATTCGGGCAAGTTCTTGATTAGTTTCTTGCAGTTCGTAAAAATGTGTAG
>CAZOJX010000154.1:0-3342 GCA_964580255.1 uncultured Lachnoclostridium sp.
ATTCTTTTCGGTCACTTTTGTTGCAAAGTCTCCCAACTTACGCTGTTCCCAAGAATGAACAATGAAAAAGACCACAAACAGAGTTGTGGCCTTAGTGTCTATGGGGTATTTGGGGCTTAAATGTAGCCTTTTTGATGGATTTTCTTCGCAATCAACCATTTTTACAAGTCGAAACCATTTGCTAAGATAAATTTGCGAAGCAGATTATCAAACTTGGAACGTGCCTTGAAGATTGAGAGAGTTTCTCCGGATGTCGTTTCAAAATATGCTTTGACTTTTGACATATCAGCAGAAGCTTTAAGCTTGTCAAAACGTCCAAATTCGTTGATATTATCTTCGTTCAAATGCAATGACATCATTTCTCTTAGAAGGTTCTCATCTAAACTAAATTGCCTCGAAAAACGGAAGATTTGATCATCTTTCGCCTTACGCATATACTCGGCAATATAGTCTTTCATCGTTTTACCTTCTTCAGGAACAATGTTACCCATTTGAACATCTTTAATGAAGATATTTGCGAATTTCTGTTCTTCTTCGGAAAGCATAGCAAAAGACTTATAAACCTCTTGCAAAGCGGAATCTATGATTTCTTTCGATTCGCCGTTGTGAGCTTTAAGCTTCAGGTATTTTTCAAAACGACTGTTGATATAGTCCGCATCAATTTTACCTGTTCCTATTTCGGTTATGTAAGAGCTAATATCATAAGGCGGTTCTTCCGGTCCAATAGGATCGGTGGACGGAATAATCAATTCTTTATATCTTTGGAGCAAAATAAAGTAGATTTCTTCCGTTATATCAACTTCAAACTCGCCTTTTTGAGCCTTTTTCCACGAAAAACCTTGCACTTTAATCATTTCAAGGAGTTTATTCAAAGCATTGAAAAGGAGCGCAAATTTAGCCTTTACAGCCATTTCTTCCGGCAAGTGCATAAAGTTCTCAATGCCTTCGTTTTCAAACAAAGACTTGATTTCAAGGTAGGTATCGTTGAACAGTTTTAGGTTCTTGTCAAGCTTATCAACAAAAACCATAAAGGCTTTATCGCCTGCGTACATTTTAACCGCTTCTTCAATATTCGCTTTCATAATATTGGGGTAACGGTAGTAGTAGATTGTTCCAACAGGTTTATCTTCACCAAAAATACGGTTGGTACGTGAAAACGCTTGGATAATCGTTTCTTGCTGCATAATCTTATCAAGATAAAGCACGTTTACCCACTTTGAGTCAAAGCCTGTAAGCATTTGATTTACAACGATAAGCATATCAAGTTGCTGGTCTGGCGTTTTTTCTATACCTTTGTAAGTGTCCTCGTGTGACAATCTCAAAGAAATGTCCGTTTTCATCTTTGCATAAGTAGGAATAGAAAACGTTTGACCGTACATTTCGTTGTAGTCTTTTACTATTTCTGCAAGCCCCAACATTTTCTCATAACTCGTTGGCGTATTGTTATCTGAAGGATCGACAAGGACGCTAACCTTGAGGTCTGGAGCGGCTTTCTTAAAGCGTTTATAATATTCAATCGCTTCGGGAATGCTTGAGGTTGCAAAGATAGAGTGGAACTTTCTGCTGTGACTTCTATCAGAATATTCATCTACGATATTACGAACAACAGCGTCGATATGCTTGTCTGTTGTATATTGAGAAGAAGGAATCTCTTTTTCAATAGACGTCATAGGGGCTTCGTTTAGATAGTAATAATAAACTTTGCTTTTTTGCTTATCTTTAATCGCCTCGTCGGGCGTTTGCGCATGAGCCTTTTTAAGAGCTATTTGGCGACGCAAATCCTTTTCTTTGAATGTGTGAACCATATAAGGATCAAACGCCAAAACGTTTTTATCGCGGATACCATCACCAATGGTATATCTGTGCAACTCATCACCAAAAACATCAGCAGAAGTACAGCCTTTCTTGGCATTTTCTTCTTGAATAGGAGTGCCTGAAAAGCCGAAAAATAACGCATTAGGGAATGTCTCTTTTACAGTGCTCATCATATCGCCAAAAGTATCTCTGTGGCACTCGTCAACAATGAATACAATGCGATTTTTATTGATGCTTTCAATATCTTTTGCAATAAGCTTAGAGCCATCTTCACATATATTGCTCATCTTTTGAATTGTTGTAACAATCAGCGTTGATGCATCAGTCGGCTTTAATTTTCCACGCAAAATATCTGTACTTTCGGTTTTTTGAACGTCGTTTTCATCATCAGCAAAGTTCTGATAATGCATGAAGGATTGTGTATCAAGTTCTTTTCTATCAACGAGAAAAACAACTTTATCAGCATCTTGCGACTTTGCAATTAGGTCGGCAGCCTTAAAAGACGTCAAGGTCTTGCCACTTCCTGTCGTATGCCAAATATAGCCGCCACGCTGCCTTTTTTCGTCCCATTTGTTTTGAGCCACTTTGTTAGAAATGGCAGATACGGCATAATATTGATACGAACGCAAAACCTTAAGAATACCGTCTTTGCTGTCGGCAACAGTATAAAAGCCGATAAGCTGGTGCGCCATAGGTATGTAAAGCAAATTCTGCGTAAATTCATACCAATACTTAACGGGTACATTATCAAAATTTGCCCAATGGAAATAGAAATCTTCGTTGAATCTTCCGTCGATACCCGGGTTTGTGTAATATACGGCATCATCAGGAGTCATCGCTATAAAGATTTGAACCAATGAGAAAATTCCCGAGAAAATACCTGATTTGGAGTATTTTTCGATTTGATTGCATGCCTTGCTTAAAGGTATACCGCTCTTTTTAAGCTCAATATGGAAAACAGGCATACCATTGATAAGAAGCATTACGTCGCCACGTCGTGTAGGAAAAATAGCGGACGGTGCGGCAAATTTAGGCTGTTGAACAATTTGATAGCGACTTTTACCTCCGGCTATTTCGTGCCTGTCGTAAATATGAAGACTTATTTCTTTTCCTAAATGCAAAATATCATCTGGATTATCACGCTTGACCGAAACAGTACCACCGTTTATAAAAGAGTTCAATGAAAATGGAGTTCTAAGCGTAATGATTTGCTCAAGAATTTGCTCCATTTCGGTATCAGTTAAAGGATAATCGCCAAGGCGATCTTTATCTCTATTATTGTTGTAGAGAATATTTGCCCAGTTCCGAATTAAATCCGCTTCAGTGGGATATTTGATAACATCCTTTTCCCAACCGCAACTTTTCAAAAGCGTTATAAAGGCTTCTTCAAAATCGGCTTCTTTATCAAATGTTGTTGTGTAGTTGTTATTCATCATTTTTACCTCTATACAAACATCTTTTCAAGCAATGCAGATTTGATTTTTTTCAGCTTTTCTAACTGTCGCTGATGAAGGGTGATAAGGTTGT
>CAZOJX010000155.1:0-3235 GCA_964580255.1 uncultured Lachnoclostridium sp.
GATCAGGTCAGTTAAAGAGAATGAAAGCTTATAAGAGCCATATCTTAACAAAGAAAACTACAAAGAGAAAACGTAATCTTCGTAAAGCAACTACTGTAGATGCTACAAACATGAAGAGCATGAAGAAGATTTTACCGTATTTATAAGATTTTGAGGAGGAAAGAAAGACATGGCTAGAATTAAAGGTGGCTTAAACGCTAGAAAAAAACACAACAGAGTATTAAAACTCGCTAAAGGTTATAGAGGCGCTCGTTCTAAACAGTACAGAGTAGCAAAACAGTCTGTAATGAGAGCATTAACAAGCTCTTACGCAGGAAGAAAAGAAAGAAAACGTCAGTTCAGACAGTTATGGATCGCTCGTATCAACGCAGCAGCTAGAATGAACGGTTTATCTTACAGCAAATTCATGTACGGCTTAAAATTAGCAGGCGTAGAAATGAACAGAAAAGTTCTTGCTGACTTAGCAGTAAATGATGCAGCAGCTTTCACAGTATTAGCTGAAACAGCAAAAGCAGAATTAAACAAATAAGTATGAGCAAGTGTGAGGGAGTGTTGTAAGACGCTCCCTTTTTGTCATAGCAGGGAGGAAAATGGGAATCCTTTTCTGCAAAGGAGGTAAAGATTATGACGAAAATTGAGATTGTATCAGGTTTTCTTGGCGCAGGAAAGACGACATTGATCAAAAAGCTTTTAAAAGAAGCATTTGCCGGTGAAAAACTGGTTTTGATCGAAAATGAATTTGGTGAGATCGGCGTAGACGGCGGTTTCTTAAAAGAAGCAGGAATTGAGATTACGGAAATGAACTCCGGCTGTATCTGCTGCTCTCTCGTGGGAGATTTCGGCACAGCTCTGAAAGAGGTTCTTGATAAGTACAGCCCGGATCGAGTGATCATTGAACCGTCAGGCGTAGGCAAGCTTTCTGACGTTGTAAAAGCCGTAGAAGCAGTTGGAGAAAAAGTAAACAGCTCTGTAACGGTAGTTGACGGACAGAAATGCAATATGTATATGAAAAACTTTGGAGAATTTTTCAATAATCAGATTGAAAATGCAGGAACGATCGTGCTCAGCCGTACTCAGAAAATGAAAGAGGACAAGCTGGAAAAATGTGTTGCTCAGATCAGAGAAAAGAATGACCATGCGACGATCATTACAACTCCGTGGGAAGAAATCGATGGAAAAGTAATCGTGAACGCAATGGAACATGTTGCCCTGGATATGCATGAAGCACATGATCATCATCACGACCATGATGAAAACTGTACCTGTGGCTGCCATGACCACGATCATCATCACGAACATGACCACCATCACGACCATGATGAAAACTGTACCTGTGGCTGTCATGATCATGATCATCACCATCATCATGCAGATGAAGTGTTCTCCAGCTGGGGTGTAGAAACACCGAGAAAATATACGGAAGAAGAAATTCAAGCAATCCTGAAAGAGCTTTCTGACAATGATGACTGCGGTATCATTTTGCGTGCCAAAGGAATCGTACCTTGTACCGATGGAACATGGCTGCATTTTGATATGGTTCCGGAAGAATACGAGCTCCGTCATGGAGAAGCAGATTATACAGGAAGAATCTGTGTAATTGGTTCTATGCTGGATAAGGAAGAACTGACAAAGCTGTTTTGTCTGTAAAAGGGAGGAAGTACGATGATTGGAATGAGAATCCCTGTCTTTGTAGTAAACGGCTTTTTGGAAAGCGGAAAAACCGTATTTGCCATGGACACTGTTGAGGATGAATATTTCTCTGATGGAGAGGATACCCTTGTCATTGCCTGCGAAGAAGGAATGGAAGAATATGACGAGATCCTTCTGGCAAAACACGGGGCAAAGGTTGTTTACTGCGAGAGCAAAGAAGATTTTACAGAAGAATTTTTAAAGGACGTACAGAAGAAGTACAAACCAAGCCAGATTTTATTAGAGTATAACGGAATGTGGGGAATGGAACTTTTAAATACGGTGAAAAAACCAAGAGGTTGGTTCCGCGCACAGCAGGTGACCATGGTTGATGCGACCACATTTGATGTATATATGCAGAATATGAAATCCCAGTTTATGGATATGTGCCGGGAATCTGATCTTGTGATCTTTAACCGCTGCGAAGAAGGAACCCAGGCGGCAAGCTATAAACGAAATATCCGGGCGGTGAATCCGAGAGCACAGGTGGCTTTTGAAAAAGAGGACGGAGAACCGTTTGAATTTGAAGAAGAAATGCCGTTTGATATTCAGGCAGAGGTGATCGAGATCGAAGAAGCAGATTATGGTATCTGGTATATTGATGCCATGGATCACCCGGAAAAATATGACGGAAAAACAGTAAAATTCAAGGGAATGATCTACAAACCGAAGGGAATGCCAAGTGACCAGTTTGTGCCGGGACGTATGGCAATGACCTGCTGTGCAGATGACACTGCATTTATCGGTTTTATCTGTGACGGCGTGGACGCGAAGAAATATCAGACAAGAGACTGGATCATGCTGACTGCCGGCATTACCATTGAGGAAAGAGAAGAATACGAAGGTGCCGGAGTTGTGCTCCATGCGAAAGATATCGCAAGAACCGGTGCTGCGGAAGAAGAATTTGTATACTTTTAGGATTACTGTGAAAAACCGGGAACTGCTGTGGTGGTTCCCGGTTTTTGTGAAGAAAAAGATTAATTCATGGTATCTGTATTTTTTTCGTATTGAATTTCTCCGCTCCACCAGAATTTCTTTTCATCAATTGGAAGGCGCTGTTCTATAGGAAGCGCAGAAGGAAAATGCTGATGTGGTTCGCTTTGATACCAGTAAGCGGTGCTGGACCAATCGTCACTGCGCATATTGTTATGTCCGTGTTCGATGGTAACGCGAATGGACTTTGAAAATGTGATCGGATCTTGAATGTGGTAACGGTAGTAAGAAATTTTTCCTTTATATCGTTGGTCGCCGGCTAGAATGATTCCATGCCAAGGAGCACATTGCTCTTGCATTGGAGACCAAGCACAGTTGATATAATCTTCTGTTCCAGTTCCATGCAGCTGCGGAGGCCATGACTCTCCGTCAACAAAAATCATATCATCTCCTTCTCCAAACCAATCCCATAAAACGGATTCATTCAGATTGTGGATATTCAGATTGCAGCCGACATATTGACCGTCTCCAATAGCATCTAGAATAACATAATTTTCATCACCGGTTATGTTTTTGTCTTGTGAACCACCAAAGCACCATTCGGTATGACTGG
>CAZOJX010000156.1:0-3144 GCA_964580255.1 uncultured Lachnoclostridium sp.
TTATAAAGCCATTGGACCTGTTTTACTTTTCAACCTTTCTTTGTTGATCTGCTATTTGTTTAAAATCTCCGAAGCCATTGGACTGTACCTCCAAAAACTGTTTTCCTTTGTTGACTTTATAGTATCATACCGCCTCATAGTTGTCAATCTTTTTTTGAAATTATTTTAAATATTTTGTCAATTTATTTCATTTTTATAAATAGTCTTTAAATTATACCTTTTAAAGACTGGTCATTATCTTTTTCTGCTTCAGAAAAGTGCCGATAGTCTCATCTAACCCGAATTGTAAAATGCACAATTTCCGATGTTCGTTTTTGTGCATTTTGTCAGAACACCACGATTTTTCAAAGTTTGTTACGTAATTTAAAACTATTTTTTGTTGTTTTTAACAATTTTGTAACAAGTGCGTTGACATTTTGCACAATTCACTGTATGATTCCACCTGTAACGAGGCAGAGGAACCCATTGCCTCTGCTGCAATCGGTCATCTGACCGCACAATTTCATAATGTAAAGGAGAGTATAATGCGTAGATGCTATCGGAATGCAGCACTTGTAATTTTCGGAACATTCCTTTTTACAAGCGGCACATTCTCAACCTCTTGCGGCTTCGCTTCTTTAGAAGTCTATGCTAAAGAGATCCAAACAGGGGAAGAAAACGTCGAAACAGAAATACCGGCAGAAGAAACAAAAAATACAATCAATCTTGAATATAATGAATATGATGTACTTCTAAGAATCGTAGAAGCAGAAGCCGGCAGTGAAGATATGGCCGGAAAAATGCTGGTAGCTAACGTCATCATGAACCGAGTGCAAAGCGATCGCTTTCCAAACACAGTAACAGAAGTTGTTTACCAGACCACAAGCAATGGTGTGGCACAATTTTCCCCGACTGTGAATGGGACGATCAATTCGGTGACTGTATCCGAGGAAACCGTAACTGCGGTAGAACGGGTACTGAATGGTGAAGATAGTTCCAATGGAGCTTTGTTTTTCCGCTCTGTTCATAGTCACGGCACCTGGCACGACAGTGCTTTGTCCCGGATCATCGAACACGGAAATCACATTTTCTATACGATATAGGAAAGAAACAGGAAGGTTTCATGTCAACTGACATGAAACCTTCCTGTTTTTCAATTTAACATTCCGGAATAATAAGTGCTGCAATGATGTAAGCCAGGATTCCCGTTCCCAATGAAGCGATAGAGAATATGATCCAGATCAGTCGAATAACCGTCGGGTCAATATTCAGATAATCTCCGATTCCGCCGCATACACCACAAATTTTTCTGTCACATGATTTTACCAATCTTTTCATTTTAATTTCCTCCTTTAAAATTAACTGAGATATTTCCCATATTACATTCAAGATCTAAGTTTGCCACTGCCCCTTGATTTTCAAGCACAGAGGATTCAAAACCCTCAATCTGTCTTATACCGGTGTTGATGGTTCCTGTCTCACACGCCAGCTTATAATTATAATCTTTCTCTGCACCGTCAAGTACAAGTTCTACATTTCCCATATCGCATTCTATTTCCGCATTTTTCAGGATTGCTCCTCTATAGGAGAAGTTTCCCAATTCAATTTCTGCACTGCAATTTTCTACCGTTCCCCAATTCACAAGGATTTCACCGGCACCAACCTCAAACTCTGCTTCCTTAGCATCTAAAATCGTAATCTCTGCACATCCCGCTCCGATTTCAATTGAAACCTTATCTGCTGTCAGATTTTGAATCGTTGCATCTGCTGCCGTAAGGGAAAGCTCTGCTTCTCTTAATCTCATTCCTGTCGGAATCTCAATACAGATCTTGCCGGCATCATGGTCACTGTCCTGCGTACCTTCTGCATTTTCAATATAAAGCACTTCATTTTTTGTATAGATTACATATTTTCCTTCACTATCAACCGAAATCCGGTCTAAGGAATCATTTTCCAGAATCTGAACCTCTGCGGCGCCTGCTTCCAGATGAATCCCAACGATTTCATCGAATGACTCCTTTGAGGAAGCGTTTTCTCCCCCATATTTACCTAAATTCAGATGGGCACCTGCTTCGTCAAAGTAAAACTCATATCCGGCAAGCACCGTTTCTGCCGCAGCTTTTCCTCCAAGTAAAATCACACCGCCCACAGCCAATCCGATTCCGAGAACGATCAAAACCGCTGCTGCAAGGACAAATCCTTTTACAAGCTTTTTCATACTCTACTTCTCCTTTCTTGAAAATAGTTTCTGAATGCTCCGCACGATCCAGCGAATGATCGGCGGCAATACCTTTCCGACGATCCAGATTCCCAGGATTGCCAGCAGGATCCCGATACCGGCAAGCAGAAAGCCAAGTCCGATCAGTAGCACGCCGACTGCCGGTGACAGGAACATGCTCGGAAATGCAGAGAAAAACACTGCTGCACCTGCTATGACAAGGGCAAATCCGACAATCGCTACTGCACAGACAAGGGCTGCAGCTGCTCCGAAAATCCCAAAGATCATCGCGACCACACCGATACAGATTGGAGCCAAAATCGGCAATGCAAACAGTGCCAGGATCAAAAACAGAAGGATTCTTACTTCATTTCTATCGTCTTCTTTTCCGTCACTGTCATTCAGCCCTTCTTTAATGGACTTTGCTACTTTCTCCGGAGACCCCAGAGATTTTATCAGCTCCTGCTCATTTTCCGCGCCTGCATCATCAAAATATTCCTCATAATAGCTCAACGCTTCTACTCTCTCGCTTTCCTCCAGATCACTTAGAAGCGCTCGAAGTCTTTTCATAAATTTCGCTCTATTCATGCAGCTCCCCTCCCTCAAATATCCTGTTAATCTTCTGTGAATACACCTTCCATTCACTTTTATATAAATTCAGCTGTGCATTCCCACGCTCTGTTACCTGATAATATCGTCTGTTACGCCCAGCACACTCTCTGTCATAAACCTCCAGACAGCCGCCTTTCTGCAGTCTGCGAAGCACCGGATAAAGTGTTGACTCTGAAAGTTCAATCGCCTGCCGGACATCTTGTGTAATCTTATACCCGTAGGTGCCTTCCGGCTCTCTGGACACAACTGCCAGGACGATCGCATCTAACAGCGCTGCTCCTGTATTAAAAACCATACACACTTCCCCTTTTCTGTATTTTTATATAATATTATAT
>CAZOJX010000157.1:0-3105 GCA_964580255.1 uncultured Lachnoclostridium sp.
AATTCCTTTGGAAGCCGTCGGATTGCCTCTTTCAAAGGCAGGGAATCAAACACCTCTTCCGCCGTTTCCGGAAGTTCCTCCAAAGGGCGGAAACGCTTTTGCCGCCTCAGTTCGTTATAACATTCATTGATCAGGATCCTTGTGATCCAGGTGTCAAAATACTCCGGCTGGCGCAGCTTTTTATAGCCTCTCAATGCTTTGTAAACCGCCTCGTCCACTGCATCCAGTGCCATAGCTTCACTTCCAAGATACAGAAGGGCCGTTTTATATAGTTTCAAGCGTACCTGCTCGATTTTTCTTTCAAATTGTTCTCCATTCACCGGCTTTACCTCCTTTGTATCTGTTAGACGGAGAAGATGGGGGATTTTATTTTCTCTGTGACGATATTTTTAAAAAATGTCGATCCGAAGACCGACATTTTCAAACGTTTATACCATTTCTTCCTGCAGCCGTTTCAGCAGATGCGACTGCACATACCATACGGTTTCGTATCGCAGAAACTGCAAAATATTTTTATCCATAAAAACATGGAAAGATGCCGGAAATTCTTCATCGGAATTCCAAAACTGAATCCTGCATTTCAAAAAATCAAACACCGGAATCTCATAGGCCACATCTCCGATGCCGGCTCTGACTCCACCCAATCTTTCACAGGCTCCGGAAAGTTCCGTTTCTCTATGATCAAAAAGTGCTTCTTTCCCATCTAAAAGTCCGTCTCCAAGCCTTTTCGAACCAGATTGAAGTCCGGACAGACTTTTCAAATGAACATACTCCCCGGAAGCCAGGCAATGTTCCTTCGAATCACACAAAAGATCGTAAATCGTCATCGCCTCATTAAAATCGGCTTCCGTACAATTTTGAAAATCGTCCTCGGACCACTCCACATATCCGGTTTTTCGATCAATACGGTACCGGTGCCCTAAAAATGTCAAATACAGATAGACTTCCTGTGCATTCAAGGAAAACTTATTGATCATTTTCTCCTGATCATATTTTAGAAACTCTTTCTGCACTCTTTGTTTTGTAAGCTCATAATTCGAAATCATCGTTCTTTCCTTAATCAAAAGATTACCTGCACAAAAAACATGTAGCAGATGGTACCACAAATAATGCTCAGCAATGTATTGCGCTTCCATAGATAAAGTACACTCACAAGGATACAGGAAATCAATGTAGGAAGAAATCCTGCCACATTTATAAAGGATACGCCCTTCACGCAGTAAATGACCAGCATTCCCATAATGGCGTATGGCAGCACTTTTCCCAGCTTTTCAATGATCTTCGGGGTCTTTGTCTGATCCCGAAAAACAAGAAACGGCAGGAAACGCAGAAGAATCGTTACCAATGCGATGACCGCAATGGTCATTCCTGTATGTAAATCATTCATTTTCCGGCACCTCCCGATAAAAACTCAGCAGCAGGGTAATGACCACCATGGCTGGGATTAAAAAGCTGTCACTTCCAAAAAGGAGTAGGCAGACAACCGATGACAGCACCCCAATGAGTGCCGGCACATGGTCTTTTGCCGTAAGCCATTGTTCCAAAAATACGGTAAGAAATAAGGCAGTCAGTGCAAAATCAATGCCCTCACTGTTAAAGGTCAGCACCGTTCCTGCCACTGCCCCTAAAACAGAACCTGCTACCCAGTAGATCTGGTTCAGCAAAGAAACAAAGAAATCATATTGGATCTGCTGCTCCAGTGCAATTTCTCCATGATCCTGACATACCAGCGAATAGGTTTCGTCCGTCAATGCAAAGATCAGATAAGGCTTGTACTTTCCGGCACCACGATACTTTTCCAGCATGGAGATGCCGTAAAACAAATGCCTTGCATTTACCATCAATGTCGTTAGCGCCACCGTCAGCAGCGAGGCACCGCCTGCAAGCAGACCCACTGCTACATACTGCATCGATCCTGCGTAGATAAACAGGCTCATGAAAAATGCAGTCAGGATTCCATAGCCTGCTGATTTTAATACGATTCCAAAGCCGAATCCAAGAACAAGATATCCTGTAAGGACAGGGATTGTCGCCTTGAACGCGGCCTTTAATGTGTTTTTCATTGGTGTAAGTTCCTTTTCTATGTATTTATCAGTTTTTTCAATTCATGAAAACTCTTTTCCGTCACGATCAAACCTGAAGGAAGTTCCCATTGTGTGCGATAGATTCCGTCTGCACCGAATTGATAGTCCGGAAATAGGGATTCAAATTCGTGGGCAAGTTCTACATTTCCCAAAGAAATAAATTCATTATCCAACGCACTCATTGCGAGATCTGTCACTTCTATAAACTTCGCCTCATGAATATCCGTCAATGGAATTTCAAACGCCTTCGCCTGACGGAGCAATGGAATGACCTTGATCACTTTTCCTTCTATGTAAGCAATCGCCGGAAATTCCGTCAGATTCTCATAGCGAAAGGCTAAAATTCTGGTATACTGCGGGATAGATTTTACATCTTTCAGACATTCTGCAATCGTTTCATAGCACACTTGGGTTCGATCACTCTTCTTCCCCTGATATGCCACATATTTTTCATAATCCCGCTTTTGTTGATCCGGATTTACCACAGGCTTTGGCGATTCCTTTTTCGGCATTTTCATAGGTGCCTTCTTAGTTTCTTTCACTTCATAACAGTCAGCTTCATAGGGGGCAACTTCATAATGATCATATCCATCCCAAAAGTTCTTATAGGATTCCCCTACCTTTTTGCCATTCTTGTCAAAGGTCAAAAAGCCTCCGAAAAGACTTTTTCTGCTTCGTCTTATCAAGTTTCCCTGGGCATCGTAGGTGTTATAACCACCCCAGAAATTTTTCACGGTATAATAAAGTAAATTTCCATTCATATCATAGCGTTTTCGCTCACCGAAAAATCCTTTTACAGTGTAGCCAATCTGCTCGCCATCTTTGTTATAATGCTTGATCTCACCCCAGAAGCCTTTTATGGAATAGCCGGTCTTGTAGCGGCCGGTGAGTAAGTATTTAAGAATGCGAATTAAAAACATGGGGACCTCCTGGATGGGTTATTCTGTTAAGGGAAATCGGCAGATGTTGCCGTGGCAGATGAATAATACTTTTGTCATATATCTAAAACTCCTTGAAAATA
>CAZOJX010000158.1:0-3064 GCA_964580255.1 uncultured Lachnoclostridium sp.
TATCTCCGCGCCAAGGAAGATTATCTGATGGGAATCAATTTTTCCCGTCTGCTTTCGCTGAAATATGGCAATGCAGTGGCAAGTTATCTGAACGAACGCTATGTGGTCATTTCTGTAGGACGTGTAATGACCTGCGTACTGGGAATGATCGTCCGCAGGGAACGGGAAATCCGCAGCTTTGTAAAAACACCCTTTTACCGGATTTTGGGAACTTTTTCGTTACAGGGCAAAACCTTTGAGGGGGAATGGCGAGCAGTAGAGGGGACGCCATATTTTCAGTCACCGCTGTTATACAAAGAAAACGGCTTTTTGAAACGGGAAGATGCGGAAAATCTTCAGAAGTCTTTGATGCCTTTGCCCAAAGAAGCGGAAGTACGAAAAGCAGAAAAAAAGAAAGAGGTTAAAAATGCCCCTCTTTTATACAATTTAGCGGAGCTTCAGAATGAATGCTCCAAAATGTTTAAGATCAGTCCGGACGAAACCCTGCGGATCGTACAGGAACTTTATGAAAAGAAGCTGGTTACTTATCCGAGAACCGATGCTCGTGTTCTGTCTACGGCAGTTTCCAAGGAAATTTATAAAAATATCAGCGGTCTTCGCAATTACCCTCATGTAGCGGAATTAGCTCAGGAGGTGCTGGATATGGGAAGTTATCAGAAAATTGCATCGACCAAATATGTCAATGATAAACAGATCACCGATCACTATGCCATCATTCCGACGGGACAGGGCTTTGGAGCGTTAAAGAGTGTTTCCGGGGTGGCAGAGAAGGTGTATGAGACCATTGTACGCAGATTTTTAAGCATATTTTATCCGCCGGCAGAATATCAAAAAGTAAGTTTGAATCTGCAGGTGGATCAGGAACAGTTTTTTGCTAATTTTAAAATTCTTTCTAAGGAAGGATATTTAAAGGTGGTTCCGAATTCCTTTGATAAAAAGAAGAATGACGAGGAAGACATGAAATGTGATGCTCAGTTTATGGAGGTGCTGAAAAATCTTCGAAAGGGCAGCAGACTTCCACTGGAAAGCACAGAGATCAAAGAAGGGGAAACATCACCGCCAAAGCGTTACAATTCAGGTTCCATGATCCTTGCCATGGAAAATGCAGGACAGCTGATCGAAGATGAGGAGCTTCGTGCACAGATCAAAGGCAGCGGCATCGGCACCAGTGCAACCCGTGCGGAAATCCTGAAAAAACTGGTCAATAATAAATACATTGCCTTAAATAAAAAGACCCAGATCCTGACGCCGACCCTTTTGGGAGAAATGATTTATGATGTGGTCAACGCATCGATTTCTTCGCTTTTAAGAGCCGATCTGACGGCAAGCTGGGAAAAGGGCCTGACCGGAGTGGCGGAAGGTACCATTACCAATGAGGAATATATGGAAAAACTGGAAGGATTTATCAATCGCTGTACGGCTAGAGTGCTGCAGGCAAATAATCAATATTCTTTAAAGCCGCATTTTGATATTGCCGCACAGTATTATAAATAAAGGAGGACATTATGAAAGCATTGACATTACAGGAAAACTATGATCTTAAGGAGACCATTGCAAAGGATCTGTTTGAAGGAGTTACCTATCCCTGGGAAGTACTTCCAAAGATCGGCGCATTTATCAAAGAACTGGGAGAAACCTTAGATCCGGAAGAATATGAAAAGCGGGGAGAAGATGTGTGGGTTGCAAAATCTGCCACAGTTTTTGATTCCGCTTATATCCATGGACCTGCCATCATTGGAAAAAATGCCGAAGTTCGTCACTGTGCCTTTATCCGCGGAAATGCCATTGTCGGAGAAGGGGCTGTGGTAGGAAATTCTACAGAATTGAAAAATGTAGTTTTATTTAATAAGGTTCAGGTGCCGCATTATAATTATGTAGGTGATTCCGTATTGGGTTATAAAGCACATATGGGTGCAGGAAGCATTACTTCCAATGTGAAATCAGATAAACAATTGGTGAAGGTACATACACCGGAAGGTGATATTGAAACCGGATTAAAAAAATTCGGTGCCATGATCGGTGATGAAGTGGAAGTTGGCTGCGGATCTGTTTTAAATCCGGGCACTGTGATCGGAAAATGCTCAAACATTTATCCATTGTCTTCTGTAAGAAAATTTGTACCGGCCAACAGCATTTACAAAAATCAGGGAGAAGTTGTGACGAAAAATGAATAAGAGGTTTTCGTTGACCATGAGTCAGTTAAAGAACATTGCCATGTTTTTTATGCTGATCGATCATTTGGCTTATGTCATGATCGAACGAGGCATAGGATTTTCCGGAAACTGGTATTTGATCGACCGCATTATGCGGGGAATGGGACGGCTTGCATTTCCGATCTTCTGTTTTACCATTGTCGAAGGATTCCAGCGAACCCATGATGTACGGGCATATAGAAATCGTCTGCTGAAGTTTGCACTGATCTCGGAGATTCCATTTGATCTTGCGTTTCGGGGATCACTTGTAAACTTAAATTATCAGAATGTATTCTGGACGCTGGCATTTGGACTGGAACTGCTGATTTTATATGAAGATTGCTGGATGCCTGCCTGGAAGCGTGGAATGGGAATCTTTTTGTGCGTTTTTCTACCGACCATTTTCCATACGGATTATTCCTGCTATGGGGTCATGGCAATCTTTTTTATGTATCTTCTTCGCAGCCAGCCTGTTTTGATGTGTCTGGCCGGCTATACGGTACTGCTGCTGCAGTCAACCCAGGAGGTTTGGGCTGTAGTAGGATTCCTTATGATCCTAATGTATAACGGACAGAGAGGATACGGGAATAAAAAGTTTTATTACTGGTTTTATCCGGTGCATTTGCTGCTGCTGGTTTGGGCGAAACCTTATATTTTAAGCCTTTTTAGCAGCTTCCTTGCAGCATCTGTATTGATTTAATGACAGAGTTTGACAAAAAAATATCAAGACAACTAAAAAAGATATGGACAAACTGTCGAATTTGTGAGAAAATGCAATAAGGTGTGGAATTATGCATAATTCCAACCGGAGAGCTTAAAGATCATATTTTGAAAGGAGATTATTTCACATGATTTATTCTAGAGAAGTAGAA
>CAZOJX010000159.1:0-3045 GCA_964580255.1 uncultured Lachnoclostridium sp.
CTTACGCTGTTCCCAAGCGTCGCTAAAGCCTTTGAACCTAATGCGTGGTTTTTTAGCGTTTTCACTCATTTTTGCCACCTCGCAACAGTTTTTGGAGTTCTTGAAGCCCCAAAATGTCAAATTCGTCGCCTTCGAGTTCGTCAATCATGTCGCAAAGGGCTGCTTCCGATTCTGCGATTTCGTCTTCAATGTCGAGCATCCTTACGCTATACTTCTTTGTAAGTGTATCAATCTTACCTTCCAATGCACTTACGATGGAGTTGGGTAATACAGCAATCGCATTTACAATAGGGGCAATCCATTTTTCATAAAGAATAGGAAGCGCTTGATCAAGAGAAAGCCCTTCAATCAATTCTTTAGTCTTAAGATGCAACTCATTACGCAACTGTTTAATCTCGCTATTGAGTTTCTTTTCTTTTGACATTAGGCTATCAACCATGATAAGCGTTTCTTCAATAGAGCCGCTTTCTGGTTTGTTTTTACCTTTTGCGAAAGGCTTAATGATTTTTGTGATTTCTTTTGGAACGAAAGCTGTTCCGTCCTCATTTATAAATTCTCCACGGTCTTCTTCGGGGATGGATTCAAGAATTTCTTCATATTGAGATTGAATAGATGCTACTTGTGCTTCTTTGTCGGCAATCGCTTTCAAATCATCTTGCAAATGAAGCTTTTGAACCAACTCAAACGGAAGAATATGACCGATATAACCTTCTTGTACTTCAGCTTCTTTACCGTCTTTCTTTTTGAGCACCATATTCGGATCGACTTGCGTAATGGCTGCTTTACCTTCGGTTTGAATCATTTCCAAATCTGTGGAAATAACTTGCCATTTATCGTCCAAAATTTGATACGCTTCATATTTATCCACGAGAGGAATATTTTCAAGACGAGCAAATATTTCGTCGGCGATAATGGTTTCACCGCGAGCTGTAACCAATTCGTCTATCTTGTCAATAAGTAGTGTATTCAAGAATGAACCAAAATCTGCGAAAGCGTTGTTAAAGTTGTTTTTGAAAGCAACGACGTCAGCGTTGGTATCAATAACAGCTTTGTTATCGTCTGTTCTAACCGCAACGTAAGGAGTATCGCTATCGGTAAACAATTCACTCTCAAGAGAGGAGAATACCGTTAACTCATCGCCAAGCGTTTTAATTTCGGCTTTGGGAATACCGCCGAACATAGATGCATAAATATCAATGCTCTCGGCTTTTTCGCTCGAATCAACGTATCTCGGAATATTAAGATTATAATCGTTATCACGAATTTCCTTACGAGAAACGCGACGGGAGAAGTTCGCAATTTCCAATCTTCCGTTATACGTGTCGGCAATCTTTTTAATATCTCTTGCACGAAGTTTATTATTTTTGCCTTCTTTGGCAAAACCTTTGGAGGCATCGATAATCAAAACGTCATCTTCGCTGCGACCTTTCTTAAGAACCATAATAATGGTAGGAATACCCGTGCCGAAGAAAATGTTTGCAGGGAGTCCAATAATAGCATCGATATTATTGTTTTCAATAAGATTCTTACGAATTTCACCCTCATCACCGCCACGGAATAATACGCCGTGCGGAAGAACGATTGTCATAATACCGCCCGCTCTTAAATGGAAAAGGTCGTGCAAAAGGAATGCGTAATCTGCCTTGGTTTTCGGTGCTACGCCATAGCTTCTAAATCTCTTGTCGTGCTCCTTGCCGGTCGGATCCCATTTTTGAGAATAAGGAGGATTGCTTACAACTGCGTCAAGATTTGTGAGTGGATCATAAGTATTGTCCTTATCGTTATCATCGAAATAAGGCCAGTCGTCCTCAAGAGTATCGCCGCAACGAGTAACAATATTGTCGGGCAAAATACCACGCATAACCAAATTCATACGAGTAAGGTTATATGTATTTTCTTTCAATTCCTGAGCGTAATATTTGATTTTATTTTTGTCGTTGATGTGTTTTGCAACGCTTTGACCGATATTGATAAGCAAAGAACCAGAACCGCTCGTCGGATCGTATATTTTAATTTCTTCGCAATCTCTCAAATGGTGTGCGATAATTTCGCTCATCAAAACAGATACTTCGTGTGGTGTATAGAATTCACCTGCTTTTTTACCTGCATTTGCTGCGAAATTGCTTATCAAGTATTCATAGATAAAACCAAGTACGTCATAACCCTGTTTATTATCCATAGGGATAATGTCAATGAGGTGAATAAGTTCTCTAACGGCCTTTGTTTGTGCATTGGCATTTTCACCGAGTTTAGAAAGACCGGTTTCAAGGGTTAAGAATATTTTATTGAAAACCTTAGCGTGCGTGGGATTGATAAGTCTGTTAAATGCAGAAAGTGCATCACGGACGTTTCCAACGTTAAAGTCAGAGCCCATTTTAAGCCAAGTAGAGAAAAGATTTTTGTATTCAATGAAGTAACCGATATTCTTTTGAACAGATTCCACCGTTTCGGTATCTTCTTCAGTTAATTCTTTAATATCTTCTTCGGTTGCGCCTTCCTTTTTCAAATAGGCTTCTTCTTGTTCAGACAAAAACTTGTAGAATATAAAACCTAAAATGTAGTCCTTGTATTCACTCGCTTCTATCTTGGAACGCATTTCGTTGGCTGCCGCCCAAATTTTAGATGCTAATTGTTGCTTATTCATTTTTGTTCATCCTCCAAAGATATTCCATTTTTTTTGCAGTAGTCATAAAACTTACGCTGTAACGCATAGGTGGGCTTTCTAACCCCCAATTCCCAACGATTTAGCGACGAATAGGCAACCCCTAATTCTTTTGCAAATTCGACTTGGGACATATGCACTTGCTCTCTCGCAAGCTTAACTTGTTCGTGAAATTCCATATAGTTCAACCTCATTGCAAGAATTGTACAACTATTATAGCACTTTTTGAAAGATAAATCAATATGGTATAAAGCCATAAAGTAACTTTTATTGTTAAATTTTTCTTATATATGAGAGTTCAACGCACTATTTCAGTGTGTGCCTCCAAACTACCTCAAAAGTACCTGTAAAGTTTCGGTAGTGGTTGTGGGGCGTGTGCTTGT
>CAZOJX010000160.1:0-3036 GCA_964580255.1 uncultured Lachnoclostridium sp.
GCACCTCCTTTTAGTTAAACATGCTAAATCTTTTCCCTTGACGTATTGGGAGTTTTGAAATCAATTCAGCACTATCTAAATTATTACGTTTTTTATTAACAATATTTTCACGTCTCATATTAGAGATTTGCCACCCCAAAAGCGCACAACAATAGGCTTTATCGTCATTTAATTTCCCAGCTTTATCAGTAGCTAAATCAAATCTATCCTTGCCGTTGCTTTGTTTATATCTATAAATGTTTACAAGCTCATTTTTTAGGCTGTCAATTTGTTTGAGAGAAACCTCTTCTTCCAATTCAAGGTGTCTGATTTTTGTTTCAATGGTAATTCCTTTTTTTCGTAATTCTTTTTCTTCTTTTTCAGAAGGGTATGTATATCTTTGAATAAAAGAGCCATCTGGATGTTTCTCATATAACAGCGTCAAATATCCTTTGTGCATATATTCTTCTGTAAATTCAATTAGATTTTGTTGAATCATTTTTATCAAAGCTTCAAATAAATCTGATTTATATTTTGCAGGAGAAATAAGATGAAGTATTCCATCAATAGCATTAGGAAATTTTGATTTCATTTTTTCATCAGGTCTAAATTCAGAATCTATTAAACCTCTGTGCATGACACCATTTTCGTCTTCCCAATCTTCGCAGAGAAAGTCCGTGATCGGGACTCCGGCACCCCCAGATCCGCTATCAACCAGAATAGCAAGAATATTTTCATAATCTGCATTTCCTTCACCATTATAATCAAGAATGATTTGTTTCAACGCTTTAACTTGATTAGGCGTACTCATTGGTGTTTTCTTTTTTGTAAGCATATCTACAAGAGATATTACATTTACAATTTTTGCTTTCCATCCAACATTTTCATCACAAAAAACTTCTGCAACTAAAATAACCGCACGGTCTGCAAGTCGTGCGGGGTCATACATTAAGACATATTTAGATTGATTATCTTTATTCTTCAAATCAGGAACACGAGGAACAGAATTGCGAATAATATCTGCACGTCTTATAATCTGACCATCACCACCCTCTGAAGTGAAGATGTTCCCATATTCTCTAAGTCCAGCTTCTTTATCTTCACGCATACGAGCGTCAACAACTTCTTGTGTTAATAAAGGTTTAGGCATTAAAACTCCACCTCTAGTTGCTTTGATAACCGTATCCGCATTTATATCTGCACAAAAATAACGTTTATCACCTGCGTCCATTCTTAAACTACATTCTCTGTATTTTCTAAAGAAATACTGGTCGGTTCTGCCAGCAGAAGAAGCATAAATAAGTTGGTTCGGAAATGCTTTTGGTTCTATCAATGCATCAGTAGCATCATAACCAACACCAGCAGCAAACTCCGAGTTCTGTGTACAGAAAGGTTCGGAAGTTTCAAACAATTCATCAGGAGAGTTCATACATTCGTCATAAAAATTAACATTAGATCTCTTTGATCTGTTGTTGTCATAAGAACCATTCAATGTATAACATGCGCTATTATTATATAAATGGAATTGATAGCTTGATGGATTATGTGTGAATCCATTCGTATTTGCTTGACTTCTTACAACCTCTCCTTGAAAAATATCTGTAAGTGTTTTGAAGGATGGGATAGCATTAAATGTAAGTTTTTCAATTTTTGAAAATAATTCGATACTTTGTGAACCAACACCACATAAAATGTAACAGTTGCACCCATCTATTGCTAAAGTCCTCATCATAAGATAGATTGCACCAAGAATAGATTTTCCTGAGTTACGCCCCATACACCATACAGCAAACTGAGCATTCCATGTATTCATAAAAACATATTTTTGATAGTCCATAAGGGAGATGCCGAACAATTCCTCCGCTGCGTGTACTGGGTTGCGCAAAATCCATTGTCTAAATTCTGCAATTTCTTTTTGTTCTTGTAATTGTTTTTGAGTAAGACCATAGTTTAGTTTTGCGTCAAAATATTTATAGTCTTTAGGAACTATAATTTGGGAATCAGGCAATAAGATTTCAGAATTATTCATCGTCTATCACCTCGAAATTCTCATTAACCAACCCCTTCTTCAATAAGAAATCTTTCAAATCCTTATTTTCCATCAAAAGCTTTCTAGAATCTTCAATAGCTTGGTCACGTTCTTTACTCAATTTTTCTACAAGTTCTACCTTTATATCTTTTATTTCTTGTGCAATATTTTCGTCATAACCAATTTGTTTGTGTCTAGCAGCTTCGCTAATTTCCGCAACTTGCATCATACCTTGGCAAGTGCCAACATCAAATGAATTGATTTTTCCCTCTCGTAATCCAATTTCAACTAATTTTTTAAATTTACCCGAAAGAGTATTAGCACCTTTAGATTTATTATTGTTAAAATTGACCGAGATACCATTGTCCTTTGCTAAAGCATTGGCAACGTTCATAAGTTTTTGAGAACTACCAGCCATTTTATCAATCAACGGCATATTTTCTGCTGCGTGAGTAGTATCACTAATATATTTATCAATTTGGTCATTTAGTTTTTCTGCTTGATTTAATTTTTTTACAATCTGAATAACTGCGCCCATTTTCATTCCATCATTTTTTGTTTCATCATCAATGAAAGAATTTAACTGTGCATACAAAATAGGTTTGTCTTCTTCGACAGGATAATTTTCAAATGGGTCATATCCAATAGAGTGAATAATATCTCGCCTATTCATTTTATATTGTTCAAGGATTTCCTGATTCTTTTCTTTTACAACATTATTATTTTCTTCTTGAACAGAGATAAGTTTTTCAATATTATTATTTTGTAATCCATCACTATCAAAATAGGTAAGTGTATTATATTGTCCCATAGATATTTGACGGATATATGCCGCCCAAACATTTGATTTGACTTTACCAGATGCAAGATTCTCCGTTTCTTGAATACTATAATCCCATACACTTTCTAAAAACGGTTTATTTAAGTATTTGAGAGCAGCAATCACACTTTCTTTCGTTGGTTCTTGTTCTACACCATTTGTTACTCTTAGAGCGATTCTTCTTGCACAATCTTTACAAATAGGAGTG
>CAZOJX010000161.1:0-2987 GCA_964580255.1 uncultured Lachnoclostridium sp.
GAGGCTGTCGAGCTCTTCGTTCGAGCAGCTTGCCATGCCGAAACTGAGAACGGCGGTTGCGATGATAAATTTGAAGTTCATAAGTGGAAATAATGGATGTTATGTAGTTATATTTTTATGTCTGTATTAATGTCTTGCCAATTGTCGACTCCGACGTCGAACATCGAATCGTTGTTGTCTCCCGAATTGCCTCCCGTATCGATGCTGTCGACAGGTACGGAAAAGTTGGAGTTGATAACGATATGCACATCGCCAAGGTGCCCTTCAACGGGGACTTGACGAATCTGCTCCGTTACATCGTGGCTGTCGATGTGTATCTTGCCGGACCTGCTACGGAGATATAAACGGAATTCATTGCCTTCGGAAATCTGTGGCATATATCCAAAGGTATAAAAGTAGCCGACGACAATTGAATCCGATATAGTGCTTTCGAAAAGAAGTCGTTTGCCAGTGCCACGCACTAGCTTATCATCGGCCATGAGTAGAGCATCTGCCATTCCCGATAGGCTGCCGCAAACCGAACTAACGAGGTCTAGGTTGCGAATTCCGTGAACTTCGTATGAATATTTGCATACCAACTTTTTAGGAGTTAGATCAACTGTTCGTTCGGTATCTTCGGCTATGTTATTCAGGTCGATAAATGAGATGAAATCACCCAGCATCATCGACTGAGTAAGATAAACTTCACTCTTGTCGGGTGCGATGGCTGAATTCGCTATAGCTTTGTATGTGTCATAGCTATCAGTGCCGCTCCATGTGATGCCATGTGAGTCGTAGTTGTAGCATATCACTTGGTAATCGCCTTCTGGTATTTCTATGATGCCGTCTTTCCCGTCGGGAAAATCGAAGGTCCAAGCCTCCGTGTCGCTATTTATGCCGAAAAATACTACTCGCATACCCTTGGGTTTATCATTTTCCGCTATATTGCTCCAATCGAATACAACGCGAATGGTGCTAAAGTGCGGATGAGTGTAGCACAATTCTTTGTGTTCGCACGATGCAATGAGCATGGCGAAGGTTGGCAGAAGTGCTATGGCGAGTCGTCGAATCATCGGCAGTCTCCTTTCTTGTTGTTATTTTTGCCAAGCAACCAAACTAGTGAAATCTCTACTTTGGTCGGGCCTATCCAATTGCGCATCTTTGTGCTTTGCCATACGTAGTGCCCGTCTTGCGGAAGGTACTCCTTATATTTGCCATGCAGAAAGCCCACGCCAATCGAAAAATCTATATTGAAGCGTCGAGTTATAGGCATAGAATAGCCATACGAAATACCGGCTCCATAAGTCCAACGGTCGCCGAGATAGCCACGGTTGCCGAGTTCGAAGTCGTATGTAAGGATTTGGGCATAAGCTCCGAGGTGGTGTCCTCGTAGGGTAGTTGTACCCAACCAACGCCTAAGCTCGACATCGCCGCCATAGGTGCGCCAATAATTATGCACTCGGTCGTTCTTCCACCATGCATACATCCAGTTTCCGGCAACCGACCACTGACGTCCGAGGTAAAATTCAATGCCTATATTAGGCACCATAAGAGCATCGTAGAGCATATTGGTCTTGAGTGCCATACAGAATGGCTTCTCGTATTTGGTCTGAACAGGCGCGATTGGAGCACTGTCATCTTTCTTACTGGTTGATAGTCCGCTTACGAGTGGTGCTGTTGGGGTATACCGAATACGGCGAATTGAGTCAGAGCGAACGATATTGTACGCAATCATTACGCGAGTGTGGCGTAATTCAGCAAAATATAGGCGGTATAATTCGCGCCATACCTTGCCGTCATTAAGTGCCATCAAACGATTTTTGCGTGAATCAATCACCTTTCCGTTACTTACAATCCACTCAGGGAGTGCGAGAATCTCCAGTATACTTTCTTTGTATGCGAGATTTGAACTATTGACAAATTCTGTGAGTCCAAGCCAATCGACGCCTCGCGACTCGATTTCAATCCGGTCGGTATCAAGTAGTTTGTTGTCGATAAGGTAATCGCAAACTACGGCGGCTCTGCGATCTGATAAATGGCGGTTGTGTGCCGATGAGCCCTCGGGTGATGCTCCCGAGACAATCAAAACACTCCGAATTTCGGCTTTTGTAGTGGTTAAACTATCGAATCGGTGTGCAAAAGCGTTTAGTCGTTTGCCGTTCTCGTAATACGACGAGTCAAGATTGGTTTTGTCAAGTCGGAAGAATACCTCTACCGAATCAGTGGTAACGAGTGAGTCGGAGATGCGAGCGTTGACAGAAAATGAGATTATAAGACAGTAGGTTAGGGCAGCGCATAACCTTATCGTTCTCATTATTTTCGCTTTATTGGCGAAAAAGTATAAGAACGATACAAACACGTTAACCACCATTCGCGGTGATAATAGTTCCTTAAATATTACTACACTATCTTTTATAACTTACCTACACAATGGCCTCCCATCAATCACTTAAAAAAAAGCGATTTGTTTACCGTGGGAAATCTTATTAGTTTGATTATCAAGGGGTTCCCCCCCCCCGATTTTGATGATGTTGTGGCCTGCTAAAAATGAGTTGCAAAGTTAGTGTTTTGAAACGAAAAATGCAAATAGGTCGGCCGAAATAAAGAAAAATAGACCATAAAAGATGACAAAAAGACCGAAAAAGTGCATACTAAAGTGTTATTATGTTATATCCGGGATTTTTACATCTTTATTGTCATCTTCTTTTATCTGAATATATGAGTTTAGATTATTATCATTCCAAATGTTTTAAGCATATTCGTAATTGTTGCGATATCGTACATTTCTATGAGGTTCATGCATATTATAAAACCTTACAGATATAATTGTCAAGAGTATCGCAGCGCTTGCCATGTATGAAATATTTGTTGCCATCTAATTGTATGCAAGAGTCAAATTCGAGCCCTTTTGTAGCGCTGTCAACTACATGAACATGTGGCGTAAAACCGATGTCGTCGGTATAGATGATAACTTCAAAATTACCCATACGGCCAATGCGAGCAGTTTC
>CAZOJX010000162.1:0-2868 GCA_964580255.1 uncultured Lachnoclostridium sp.
TTTCTTAATAATATTCCGATAGAATCTTTTTGTTAGAACTTATGTTATTTTAAAGAGCAAACAGAAAGAAGGAATCTTATCAATGAAAAAAATGGCATGGCTTTTATTGCTGGTGACATCAGTTTCAGTAATCGGCTGTGGAAATCAGAAAGAAGATGCTTCCTTAAATTCTTCTGATGCTGATTCGGTTGTTTCGGATTCAGTGATCATTGAAACCGGAAATATGGTAACCAGTTATTTAACAGGGAAACCTGTAGATGAAGCGATCGGAAGACAGCGTCCGATTTCTGTAATGTTTAACAATGTAGAAGAAGGATGTCCACAGACAGGCATCAGCAGAGCAGATGTCGTTTATGAAGCACCCTTGGCGGCCAATACCACCCGTTTGATCGGAATTATTGAGAACTGGCAGGATCTGGAGAAGATTGGTTCAATCAGAAGTACCCGTGATTACTATGTTTCTTTTGCATTAGAATTTGACGCCATTCACGTACACTTCGGACAGGCAACAGCCTATGTGGGAGATATGCTTAACAGTGATCTGGTTGATAATCTCAGCGGTGCAGTGGCAGGAATCGATCGCCCGGCACAAAATACGTTTTATCGCAGTGATGACAGAAAAGCACCTCATAATGTATATGCCAGTACAAAGGGAATCATGGAGGATATTCAGAAATTCGGTTATTCCCTTACCTATGATGAATCTTATTATGGAAAGTTTAAATTTGCAAAAGACGGAGAAGATCTGGATTATTCCGCCTATCCAAATGCGACCCTGATCTATCCGGGCGGCAAAGAAACCGGAAAACCGAATGGTTTTTCCAATGTAGGTGCATATTTTCAGTATAATGAAGAAGATGGAAAATATTATCGCTACCAGTACGGTGCAGAGCAGATTGATGATCTCAACGGAGAAGCGCTTGCCTACGACAATGTGATCTTCCAATACTGCTACGGAGAAGTTCGTGATAAAGAAGGCTATCTTGCGTTTGAATGCTTCGGAAGTGAAAAAAGCAATCGCTCGATCGTATTTACAGAAGGAAAAATGATTGAAGGAACCTGGTGGAGAGACGGCTCTAACAGCGCACCTGCAAAATATCTGGACGAAAACGGCGATCGAATCTTATTAAATCAGGGAAAAACATGGATCTGCATTATCTGGGATCAATATGCAGATGATGTAGTAATCGAATAAATAATTTATCATCGATATTTCAGCGGCCGCTGCCCGTTTTACGGGTGGCGGCTCTTTATCTTCATCAAATCTTAATCAGTTTCCTTGTTGTATCTTCCTGAAGAACTGGAAGAATGATTTGTCAGAGGCGACCTATCCAGAAACACAGAAGGAAACGGTTTGGGGCTGTCCATTGCGAAAAGTCTGATCGAACTGCAAAATGGAAAATATGAGTTGACGATTGACGGAGATTTGTTTAAAGTGATTTTAAAGCTACTGAAATTGGAAAGAGAGAATTAACATTGATTTTGCAAAATGAAATACCAATCTTGACTGCACAGATACGTGCACTTTATGCTGAGCTTGATAAAAAGTTTCACCTTTCCGGTGCAGCCATTCCGATCACCTTTGGCATGGAAAAAGATCTTTTGGGCTCCTACACCAGAGCAGGGAACGGGGAAAAGGAACATTTTCATTTTTCTTTATTATTTGTAGGATATGGTGTGAAAAATCCTTTAAGCCGGGAAGACCGCATAGATCTTTATAAGCATGAGTATGCGCATTATATGCAGCATCAGATTACGATTCCAAAACAGTATGAATGGCAGCCGGGAATTCATGGAAGTGCCTGGAAATATTGCTGTTCTTTGATCGGTGCAGCTCCGACACCTTATTACAAGGCAGGAGAAGCATTGATGAAGCATGATTATGAGAAAAAGCTGAAGAATCCGATTCATGACCGAACCATTCCTTTAAAAGATACTTATCGGCGGGAAAGAGCGTACCAGACAGAGAAAAACCGACGGATTCAGTATCAGATTGGGGAAATGATCCAACACCCAAAGTTTGGAGAAGGCTGTATTGAAAACATTCAGCAGACGGCGGACTCTGTGAGACTTTATGTTCGCTTTCAGGAAGAAATAAAAGTCATTGATCAGAAATGGCTGCTGAAAACAAAGTATCAAAAATAATAGTAATAAAACCTTCGTCTTGATTTTATTTACCAATGATATACTTGGTTTAATCATTTGAACGATGGAAAGGAAGTAAAAGTTATGGAAATGTTAGAACTCATGAAAGCAAGACACAGCGTAAGACAGTATAAAGAACAGAAAAAAGATCTAGAAAAGCTGAGGAGTAAAAAGGGTTGGAGAATGTTGCCATTGTTGCTAGTTTCCTTACTTTTGGTATCTTGTAAAGGAAACGAAGTAAATATCAAGGAAGTTGAATCTGAGACAACGGAAATTTACATTAGTTATGCCGGGGAAATACAGCAATTTGATACCAATGCAGGATTGGTAAAAAATATCGAAAATCTGATTTGGCTTGCTCCAAGAGGCGGATTAAATATGGAACTGGTAGGTGAAGATGTATCAGAAGAATATAATCCATATATTTATGAAAGCACCCATTTGGAAGCAGAAGATAGCAGTGATCTCATTTGGGTAAAGATTTTGGAAGATCCAAGTGATTCAGACAAAGGAGAAGGGACAAGCGTACCGGAAAAGAAAGATACGCTTGCATATATTCAGCAGGAAGACCTGTATATCGCAATCCAAAATTCTGATCTACAATGGCAGCTTTGGAAATTAGCAGAATATGGTGACTGGCTAGAAAAAGAAATTCGAATATTCCTTAGAGTTACAACCGGAATGGATTTTTATGAGTGGTTGAACTGAGAAAACTTGAAAATC
>CAZOJX010000163.1:0-2833 GCA_964580255.1 uncultured Lachnoclostridium sp.
CCGTCATCAAAGTATCCGATGGTCTTTAAGTATTCCTCACATTTTTTCTCATATTCTGCTTCATCAAAATTCAGAATATAATTTTCCAGTTCCTCATTGTTAAACGCAAGATCAAAAGGAAGCTCATCCAGTGTAAAATAATAGTCTTTTACCTTTTTGATCTTCTCATAATCCTCCGCATACAAAAATCCCGGTCGCTTCAGCATCAGATAATCAAAGGCACAGCCGGAGTAATCACTGATGATCATATCACAGGCAACCAAAAGCTCCTGCATATTTTCATAAAGCGTCGCATTTTTTACAAATTCTGACGTTGTCACTTCACCGGCCGATGCTGCACAGTTCGGGTGCAGACGCACCAAAAGATACCATTCTCCGCCAAATCGCTGATGTAATGCTCTTAAAGTACGTTCATAATCCAGATTATACATATCCGTACTACGGTCATCCCGATAGGTCGGCGCATACATGATCATTTTTGCTTTTTCCGGAATCTCAAATCGTTCTTTCACTTTTTCCCGGATCGGTGTCGGATCCCTGAAAAACAGATCGTTTTTAGGAATTCCTTTTTCCAGCAAAGGTCCGTCGTACCAGAAAGCTCTGTGGTAAAGATCTGAACACCACTGACAGCAGGACAAAAACAAATCGATCCGTTTAGAATCTGCTTTTGCATATTCCTGATATTCCCTGGAAATAGAATGAGCCACATCAAGCTCTACCTTTTTCAGTCCCGGACCGCCATGCCAGGTCTGAATGTAGTACTGTTCTTTTCGTTTGATCAGATAATGCTGTTTTCTTGTATTATCCACCCAAAATTTCGCAGTTGCCATATGATAGGCAAAGGCAAAGGTATTTGGACGCACCGGCTTAATTCCTTCCGGCAGCGGACTTTTTACATCTTCCAGCATCCAGTACATTTCAAATCCAAGGTTTCTTTTCAGAAGCTCCTCAGCGATAAATTTCGGATTGTCCCCAAAACCTCCGCCATAAAAGTTTCCGAAAACAACTTTTTTTGTATTTAATGGAAAATGCACGAAAATATGCCATGCCAGATGCATAAACCACTCGTGAATGCATTGATATATTTTAAGTCCCTGCATTAAGGGATTGTAAATCCATGGTTTGGATTTGATCCACTGAATCATTTTTTATTCCTCACAGTTCAGCCATTTCGTAAAATCAAAATATTTTTCCATGACCGTTTTATCCGTTACCGGATTTTTTTCCAGATAATATCCTACCTCATCTTCGCCCTCATATGGCGGCAGAAAGCAGGCATAAGGAATGTCCTCGTATCTATGGGATGTAAAAATCACCCGGTTCTTACATGGAACTTCCCCAAATCTTATGATATCTTCTCTGGTAATGCCGTCTCTTTCGCTCATCATCAAAAACAGATTCTCCTTATTAATCCGTTTTTTTCTGGTCTCCCATTTTTCTTTTGCCTCAGCTTCTTCCGAATAATGGTTAAACCAAATCTTGATATCTCCGCATTCTGCTACCGGGTAACCTGTCCCGGCATCAATGAAGTGAAGCTCCTGCTCCAGATAATGATCGAGATTCGATACAAATTTCAAAAAATCATTCTGCTCAATCCACAAATTGATGGTCGGACTCAGAAACGGCTGTGCATAACGATGATACACGATTCCCGCTGCACAGTTACAGGATAAGATCGTAAAATCCTTATTTTTCAGTTCCTTTTTCATCTTCCCTGCATAAAGAAGATGCGCAATCGGTTCTCTGACATGCGCCCAAAACCGTTCCTTATCAAAAGCCATTTTTATGTTTTTCCTTCACAAAATCTACGATTTTTTCATAATCTTCAATATAGTCAATCTCAGACCAGAAATACGGCGCTGCATCAATGGTATGAATTTCAATCTCATAGCATCTGGAATAGAGAATGGTTTCCCACCAGGTACTGTACTGCTCTGATGACACCATTTCTTCCATCACACGTTTAAATTCTGCTACATATGCTCTGCCGATCTTTGCAGCTCCCACATATTCACAGGTACGTTCCTCTACCGGCATTTCTTTTCCGTATTTACGCACCAGACCGCTTTCATCACAGTGGAAGAAATAATCTCCTTCCAGAATCTTACGGTAATCCGCCAGCATACTGATGGTTTCTTCGCATGCAAGCATCTTATCCAAAATCTCCGGTTCCAGATAAACATCCGCATTCATGAAAATGTAATCATCGTCTTCCTGAATTGCTTCTTTGGCAAACCAGAGAGATGCAATGCTGTTTGTCACCCGATAAAAGGGATTAAAATAGAATGTGACGTCCAAGCCAGCCAATGCTTCATAAAACATCTCTTTTTTATAGCCTAAAACGATGCTTACTTCAATACCCTTTCTCTGAAGCATTTCCACCGTATAGCGAAGCAGCGGCATGCCGTCTCCGATATCCAATAAGCTTTTCGGCTGATTCACTTCTCTGCTGATCCGGCTGCCTACGCCGCCTGCTAAAATAATTGCTTTCATTTTTTTCTCCTAGTTTATAGATTCATTTCCGGTCTTTTCAAATACCGCTTCTAATGTAATTCCACCGACTGTAACCTCAGCCTCTAAAGAATTTTCTTCCGAATTTATACTTCCGCGCCACCCCACAAACCGGTAGTCTTCTTCCGGAACTGCGGTTACCGTCACAGGATAATCCGTATAGTACCTTCCTGTCCAGCTGCCGTCAGACAGATCCGGTGTAGTGGTGTTCAAATGGATCGTACCACCCGATGGATCATTTATTTTCAATGTAACTTCTTCTAAAGTACCCGTCAAGCCAAATTCTTCTGCCATATAAGGCACAATATAATCAAAACGATGT
>CAZOJX010000164.1:0-2833 GCA_964580255.1 uncultured Lachnoclostridium sp.
ACATTGTAGTCGTAGATAAAAATGCGGAAAAGGTACAGTTCATTACCGATAATCTAGACGCCATGGGCGTTGTAGGAAACGGTGTCAGCTATCAGACACTTCAAAGCGCAGGCATCGCAACTGCAGATCTGGTCATCGCAGTGACGGGTTCTGACGAAGAAAACCTGCTCTGCTGTGTCATTGCACAAAAAACCGGAAACTGTCATACTATCGCCCGTGTACGTGGACCGGTCTACAATTCCGAGATTGACTTTTTAAAGGACGAATTCGGTATTTCCATGATTATCAATCCGGAGCTGATCGCAGCCAGAGAGATTGCCAGAATGTTCCAGTTCCCTTCTGCCATCCGTGTAGACAGCTTTGCACAGGGACACGTGGAGCTTCTGCACTGTAAGCTTACAAAGGATTCCCCGCTGATCGGCGTTGCCCTTATGAACCTTCATCAGAAGGTAAAGGTCAATGTTCTCGTCTGTGAAGTACTCCGCGGAGACGAGGTCATCATTCCAAATGGTCATTTCGTCTTTGAGGAGGGGGATATCATTGCCATTGCTTCCAACCGAAAAAATGCCATTACTTTCTTTAAGAATGCAAATATCATGAAAAGCCCGGTCAAAAATGCGATCCTGGCAGGAGGCGGAAAGATTTCCTACTACCTTGCCAAGGCACTCATTGCTTCCGGCATTGACGTAACCATTATCGAGCAGAACCCTACCCGGGTGGATTTCTTAAGCGAAGAACTTCCGGAAGCCACCATTATTCTGGGGGATGCCACAGATCAGTCCGTTCTGGAGCAGGAAGCTTACCAGACAGCAGACGGTTTTGCCTGCCTGACCGGTCTTGACGAAGAAAATATCCTGCTGGCCCTTCATGTAAATGAAAGTTCCAAAGCAAAGACCGTTACCAAGATCAACCGAATCAGCTTCCAGAACGTGATCGATAAGCTGGATTTAGGAAGCATCGTTTATCCTCGTGTGACCACTGCAGACTACATCGTAAAATATGTCCGTTCTGCCAGCGCCGCACAGCATGATAATAATGTAGAAACCCTCTATAAACTTGCCAACGGCAAGGCAGAGGCACTGGAATTTAATATTACCGATACCTCCGGAATCACCGATATCCCGCTGCAGCAGCTTCGGATCAGAAAAAACACCCTGATCGGCTCCATTTACCGCAACGGAAAGGTCATTTTCCCGGGTGGGCAGGATATGATCAAAGTGGGAGATACGGTTATGGTCGTACTCTCCGGCTATCGTTTATCCGACATTGAAGATATTTTGGAGGATAGAGCTTTATGAATTACGCAATGATCCTGTTCATTCTGGGGTATCTGCTTCGGTATGAAGCGGTCTTCATGCTCCTTCCGGCTGCTACCGGACTGATCTACGGAGAACGTCAGGCGGTTGCTTACCTTTGTGTGGCTCTGCTGATCTTTTTACTTGGCTCTGTTTTGACCTGCAGAAATGTAAAATCCAAACAGCTTTACACCAGAGACGGTTCCGTGACCGTTGCTCTTGGCTGGATCGTTCTTAGTATTTTCGGTGCATTGCCTTTTACCATCGGCGGAGACATCCCCTTCTATGTGGACGCTCTGTTCGAGACCATTTCCGGGTTCACTACCACAGGCGCCAGCGTGCTCACTGATGTAGAAGCCCTCAGCCATGCCAGCATTATGTGGCGAAGCTTTACCCACTGGGTCGGCGGTATGGGTGTTTTTGTATTTATCCTTTCTCTGCTTCCGATGGTGGGCGGTTCCACCATGCAGCTGATGAAGGCAGAGTCTCCGGGACCTTCCGTAGATAAATTTGTTCCGAGAGTCAAGGATACGGCAAAGCTTTTGTACAGCATTTACGTTGTGATCACTATCGCACAGATCGTTGTTTTATTACTTGCAAAAATGCCTCTCTTTGATACCCTGACCTTAACCTTCGGTACCGTAGGAACCGGCGGCTTCGGCATTAAAAATGACAGTTTGGCAAGCTATACACCACTGCAGCAGGGAATCATTACCTTTTTTATGATCATCAGCGGTATCAACTACAGCTTTTACTTTTTGATCATTTCCAAAAAATTTAAGGATGCACTGCATTTGGAGGAAGTCCGCTGCTACCTTGGAATCATTCTGGCAGCTGTGGTACTGATCACCCTCAACATTGCACACTTATACGATACGCTGGGAGAATCCGTAAGACACGCCTTCTTCCAGGTAGGTTCCATCATTACAACCACCGGATATTCCAGTACGGACTTTAACCTTTGGCCGGAATTTTCCAAAACCATTTTGCTTCTTCTGATGATCACCGGTGCCTGCGCAGGCAGTACCGCCGGAGGATTTAAGATTTCCCGTCTGATGATCCTGCTAAAGAGTATCTTGGTGGAGCTTTCCAGCATGATCCACCCGCGAGAAGTCAAAAAGATCCGCATGGACGGTCAAGTGGTCAAACCGGAGGTCCTGCGAACCGCTCATGTATATCTGGTCATTTACTGGACCTTTTTCTTAGGTTCCCTCTTGCTGATCAGTATTGACAATTTTGATTTTACGACCAACTTCACCGCCGTTGCCGCAACCTTTAACAACATTGGTCCTGGTCTTGCAGGTGTAGGGCCTATGAGTAACTTCCACAGTTACTCTGTTTTCTCCAAATTTGTTCTGATGTTCGGTATGCTGATCGGAAGACTGGAGCTTTATCCGATCATGCTCCTGCTGCTTCCTGCAACCTGGAAACGTAAATAATCCTTTCAAAAAGGAGTCTGTCGCCCGACAGACTCCTTTTTTATTTCCTACTTTAAAAACAAATGCAGTAATTTCTCATAGATTCTATTTGTATAAGGC
>CAZOJX010000165.1:0-2804 GCA_964580255.1 uncultured Lachnoclostridium sp.
GATTGCTCTCCCGAACAGCAACCTCACGCTTCTACGCTATCAATGTCACAACAGTAGTCATTATATAGGATAACCCTTGATTTTTCAAGCTTTTTTTGAAAATTTTTCGAGAAAATTTTTCATGAAACTCCACGAAATATCGTGCCGCTTATTGTGCATATTGTACATAGCCAAATACAACCTAAACACAAAGACATTTTTCTGCTTTTTCAACACATCAAAGCACCCGGCATCTTCCATTCACTTTGCGCCCATGGCACGCCGGGCATCATGGATATCGGCGCCGATTTACTTGCATTTCGTCAGAATCCTTGGTAAGATGTCTTTGCAGCAATTTAACAATTCTGATTTTGCAGAAATCATTTCATTATTATAATAGGAAGTAAAAGATATATGTTTATAGCAGATGGATGGAAAGATTACGAAGTCATCGATACTTCAAAAGGAGAAAAACTGGAACGCTGGGGCGATTACCTTTTGGTTCGTCCGGATCCACAGGTCATTTGGGATACCCCGAAAACACATAAGGGCTGGAAAAAAATGAACGGCCACTACCACCGCAGCAAAAAGGGCGGCGGCGAATGGGAATTCTTTGACCTTCCGGAACAGTGGACCATCAATTACAAAAGTCTGACATTCAACTTAAAACCTTTCAGTTTTAAACACACCGGACTTTTCCCGGAACAGGCAGCTAACTGGGACTGGTTTTCCGAAAAGATCAGAAATGCCGGAAGACCGATCAAAGTATTGAACCTTTTTGCTTATACCGGCGGCGCAACCCTGGCTGCTGCAGCAGCAGGTGCCAGTGTCACTCACGTGGACGCTTCCAAAGGTATGGTTGGATGGGCAAAGGAAAATGCCCGTTCTTCAGGACTTGCAGAAGCACCGATTCGCTGGATCGTGGATGATTGTGTAAAATTCGTCGAACGTGAGATTCGCCGCGGCAACCACTACGATGCCATTATCATGGATCCGCCTTCCTACGGCAGAGGTCCAAAAGGAGAAATTTGGAAAATCGAGGAATCCATTCACCCATTTGTAAAGCTGTGCGCACAGCTGCTCAGCGATCAGCCTTTATTTTTCCTGATCAACTCCTACACCACAGGACTTCAGCCTGCAGTTCTTTCCTATATGTTAGGAACGGAATTAAAGAAATGGAACGGAAAAATCGATTCTCAGGAAGTCGGACTTCCTGTTTCCGGCAACGGACTTGTTCTTCCTTGCGGCGCAAGCGGAAGATGGGAAGCACAATAAACAGCATGATTCACAAACACACAGACCTGCCGAAAGTTTTTTGCTTTGGCAGGTCTTTTTTATTTACAGATTTTTCAAATTTTTTATCGTTTTTAAAACTTTTTTCTTCCTTATTTTATCTAATCAATAGAAGGATCAAAAAGAGATGGAAAGGAGGTTCAGCATGCAGGAACCATTGATTGAATTTCTCCTCGAAAACCAAAACCGTTTTTATCGTTTTGCCTTTACTTACGTTCATCACCGGGAAATCGCCATGGACGCAGTCCAGAACAGTTTTGTTAAAGCAATGGAGCAGATTCATACTCTCCGTAACCCAAACGCCATGAAAACCTGGTTTTACAAAATCCTGACCAACGAATGTCTGCAGGCATTAAAAAGGACCCAGCGGGAGCAGCTTACCGAACCGGCAGATATTCGGGAGGAAATCTATCTGGAAAAGGCTTACGATTCTGATGTGGAGCTCTATGAGGCCGTTCGGCAGTTAGCACCGGAAACTCAGACGATCATCATGCTTCACTATTACGAAGGATACACTTTAAAAGAAATCGCTCAGATTACCGGATTTCATCTGAGCACTGTCAAATCCAAGCTTTATGCAGGACTAAAAAAATTAAAAACCATTGTCAGGGAGGACATACAATGAAAGATTTAAAAAACGCCAAAAAAATTTATGATCACATCGTTGTTCCGGAGGAATTGGACACACGCCTTCGTGATACCTTAAATGCAATGCCGCAGCCGGAAAAGAAACCAAAAAACGTGGTGCATTTCAGCCGCTGGGCTGCTTCTGCTGCCGCCGCCCTGTTCTTATGTTTTACAGTCGGCTTAAACACCAGCGAAAGCTTTGCTATGGGAATGTCTGAAATTCCGGTTATCGGAACCGTTGCAAAAGTACTGACAATCCGTTCTTATGAAGAAAAGGAAGATGTGGTAACTACAAAGGTAGATGTTCCGAAGATCGAAGTTGCGGATACTACCGAAGAAGTCAAAAACACTATTACAGACATCAACGCAGAAATCGATGCATTAGTGGAAGAATTTACCGCTCAGAAGCAGCAGGAAGCCGAAGAATACAAAGAAGCATTTCTTTCTACCGGCGGAACCGAAGAAGAATGGGCTGAACGAAGCATTGATATCAATGTGAATTACGAAGTGAAATTCCAGGATGACACCAAGCTTTCTCTTTTAGTTGACTCCTGGATGTCTTCCGTAAGTTTCCAGGAAGAACGCCACATTTACAACATCGACCTTGTAACCGGAAATGCATTGACATTGAAGGATCTTTTGGGCGAAGACGCTTATGCATATGCAGAAGCAAAGGTAAAGGAACAGATGGAAGCAAAGGTTGCAGCTGATCCGGAGGGGCTGGTTTACTGGGGAATCAACGATACCGTTGAAGAAGGCATTGAAGGATTCGACTTCCCGGGTGTTGACGAAAACACACCGTTCTACCTCAACGAAGCCGGAAACGTTGTCATCTCTTACGACAAATATGAAGCCGCACCGGGCTATATGGGAATTCAGGATTTTGAAATTCCGGCAAGATAATA
>CAZOJX010000166.1:0-2802 GCA_964580255.1 uncultured Lachnoclostridium sp.
TTTCGCCGAAGATCGCACGAAGGAGTCTTTCTTCTGCTGTCAGTTCTGTTTCTCCTTTCGGAGTTACTTTACCAACGAGGATATCTCCTGCACGAACCTCTGCACCGATACGAATGATACCTCTTTCATCAAGGTCTTTCAGTGCATCATCACCAACGCCCGGAACGTCTCTTGTGATTTCTTCCGGTCCTAATTTGGTGTCGCGGGCTTCTGCTTCATATTCTTCAATGTGGATCGATGTATAAACATCGTCCTGTACTAATCTTTCACTTAAAAGAACAGCATCTTCGTAGTTGTAACCTTCCCATGTCATAAATCCGATGAGCGGGTTCTTACCTAATGCAAGTTCTCCGTTAGAAGTTGAAGGGCCATCTGCGATTACCTGACCTGCTTCTACGTGTTCCCCTTTGAATACGATCGGTCTCTGGTTATAGCAGTTGCTCTGGTTACTTCTTGAGAATTTTGACAGATGGTAAACTTCACGTGTGCCATCGTCATCATATTTCATAATGATCTGGTTAGATTCTGCTTTTTCGATCACACCTGCACGTTTTGCAACAACGCAGACACCGGAGTCAACCGCTGCTTTTACTTCCATACCTGTACCAACTACCGGTGCTTCTGTAAGCATCAAAGGTACGGCCTGACGCTGCATGTTGGATCCCATGAGGGCACGGTTCGCATCGTCGTTCTGTAAGAACGGAATGAGGGCTGTCGCAACAGAGAATACCATCTTCGGAGATACGTCCATGTAATCAAACATGGTCTTTTCATAAGACTGTGTTTCTTCACGGTAACGACCGGATACGTTCTTATGAATGAAGTGTCCTTCTTCATCCAGCGGTTCGTTGGCCTGTGCTACATGGTAGTTATCTTCTTCATCAGCTGTCATATAAACAACTTCGTCTGTTACACGAGGATTCTGTGGATCTGTCTTATCGATCTTACGATACGGAGCTTCCACGAAACCATATTCGTTAATGCGGGCATAAGTTGCCAAAGAGTTGATCAGACCGATGTTCGGACCTTCAGGAGTCTCGATCGGACACATTCTTCCGTAGTGGGAATAATGAACGTCTCGAACCTCGAAACCTGCACGATCTCTGGAAAGACCGCCCGGACCAAGGGCTGATAAACGTCTCTTATGTGTTAATTCACCCAATGGGTTGTTCTGATCCATGAACTGGGAGAGCTGTGAAGAACCGAAGAATTCTTTCACTGCTGCAGTTACCGGTTTAATGTTGATCAGAGCCTGTGGTGTGATATTTTCCAGATCCTGTGTTGTCATTCTTTCACGAACAACTCTTTCCATTCTGGAAAGACCGATACGGTACTGGTTCTGTAAAAGTTCTCCGACAGCACGGATACGTCTGTTTCCTAAGTGGTCGATATCGTCATCGTTACCCATGCCATATTCTAAGTGCATGTTGTAGTTGATAGATGCAAAGATATCTTCCTTTGTAATGTGTTTCGGAATCAGGCTTGTGATATTTCTCTTTACTGCTTCGATTCTGTCTTCTAAACTTTCGTTTTCTTCCAGAATCTTTTCCAGTGCAGGATAATATACTAATTCTGTAATGCCAAGTTCTTTCGGATCTACATCAAGATAGCTTCCAAGATCTACCATCATATTGGAAAGAACTTTAATATTTCTGTCTTCTTCGCCCTGAACCCAGATATATGGGATCGCAGCGTTCTGGATCGTATCAGCAAGTTCTCTGGTGATCTCTGTTCCCGCTTCTGCAAGGATTTCTCCAGTCATGGTATCTACCACGTCTTCCGCAAGGATCTGACCTGCCACACGATTCTTTAATAACAGTTTTTTGTTGAATTTGTAACGTCCAACCTTCGCAAGATCATATCTCTTTGGATCAAAGAACATGTTCATGATCAAGCTTTCTGCGCTTTCTACAGCCAGCGGTTCACCCGGACGGATCTTTTTGTATAATTCCAAAAGACCTTCCTGATAGTTTGTGGAAACGTCTTTTGTAAGAGCTGCAAGGATCTTCGGTTCTTCACCAAACAGATCCAGGATCTCTGCGTTGGTTCCGCAGCCGAGAGCACGGATCAATACAGTGATCGGCACTTTTCTTGTTCTGTCTACACGAACATAGAAAACATCGTTAGAGTCTGTTTCGTATTCCAGCCATGCACCACGGTTTGGAATAACTGTTGAGGAGAACAATCTCTTACCGATCTTGTCATGTCCGATTGCATAGTAAATGCCAGGGGAACGTACTAACTGGCTGACAATTACTCGTTCTGCACCGTTAATGACGAAAGTACCGGTTGCTGTCATAAGCGGAAGATCGCCCATGAAGATTTCGTGTTCATTGATCTCATCAGTTTCTTTATTGTAAAGGCGTACCTTTACTTTCAGAGGAGCTGCATAAGTTGCATCTCTTTCTTTACATTCTTCGATCGTATATTTTACATCGTCTTCGCATAATGTAAAATCTACAAATTCCAGACTCAAATGACCGCTGTAATCTGCGATCGGAGAAATGTCTGCAAATACTTCTTTCAAACCTTCCTCAAGGAACCAATTATAGGAGTCCTTCTGCACTTCGATCAGGTTCGGCATTTCCAGAACTTCTTTTTGTCTGGAGTAGCTCATTCTGCTACTTTTTCCGTTTACGACTGGACGGATTCTGTTCTTTTCCATTGACACGTTCACCCTTTCTATTTTTTTAAACTTTCGTTTTTTTACTGTTTCATCGCATGATTGGGCATGATAATAAACCTAATTTACCACAATAATGCACACTACACAATAACACAAATTGTCAAGGGTGTCAACAG
>CAZOJX010000167.1:0-2802 GCA_964580255.1 uncultured Lachnoclostridium sp.
AGGTGCCGAAAAATTATTATCCGGAGGATAATCCGGACAACCGGCCGGCATTGCAATGGAGAGCACATGCCAATACACTTTATACAAATTGGTTGAATTATTACGTTTACCAAATTACGCCATATATTTTGGAGGACGAGAAATAGAAAAAGCTTGATAACTGAAAATCACGTGCAGGCCAGATAGGCCTGTCTCTCATAAACCGATGATTTAGAGGGAAGATGGTATGGGATTTCGTACTCTTGAAATAAGTCATGCGGCAGAAATACACATAAAAGAAGGACAATTGGAGGTTACTACAAAAGAGGGGCTTATTCGTGTACCAATAGAAGATTTGAATCAGATTATCGTTCATGGGGCGAATATACGGCTTTCAACAATGGATTTATCCATTCTAAGTCAGAATAAAGTGACTCTGATGACATTGGATGACAGGTATCTGCCGACAGCAATCGTGTTACCATTTGAAGGGCATGCAAGGCAATCAAAGGTAATGCATGCGCAAGTGAATACTTTAAGCGAAAAATATTTGGAATTATGGATTCAGATTATTAAACGAAAGATAAGCAATCAATCCAGAGCATTGTCTATTATGGGATTAGAAGGAGCGGAAAAAATTGCAGAGTATAGGTTTGCCATAAATAAAGAAAATGTGGATTATAGAGAGTCATTAGCGGCGAAAGAATATTTTTCTTATTATCACGAGGGATTTAATAGAAGAAGTGAAGATCCACTAAATAGCAGATTGAATTATGGATATGCCATTGTTCGAAGTGCTATTGCAAGAAAATTGGTATCAACAGGCTTTCATCCCACATTTGGATTGCATCATGATAGTCAATTAAATGCGTTTAATTTGGCGGATGATTTAATTGAGCCTTATCGTGCGATGGTAGATTTGGTGGCACATAACAATATATCTTCTAATGTACAGTTGACAAGATCGGAAAGAAGAGAATTGGCACATGTGCTGTATAATGCCTATATAATTGATGGTATGAAGGTGAATGTAATATCAGCAATTGACATTATGGTTGAAAGCCTAAAAAGAATTATATTGGATGGGTCAACAGAAGAATTTAAGTTGCCGATAATAATTCCCATCGAGAGCTTGGAAGGGATTACAGAATGAGATTGATAGTTATTCTCAGTCCTACCGAAAAGTGGGGAACAAAAACAGAGTATACGAAGCTTAGAAAATTTTTATATAAAGATGGATACCTACGGCTTGCTCCTGAAGTATTCATGCGTATAGTTCCAAATAGAAAAGCCTCGGAAAAACATTACAGACGAATAGAAGAGTATGCACCTAAAACTGGAACAGTAAGGATTTTACGATTGACCGAGAAACAATATAGCAATATTTATATGATATCAGGTGAAGTGGATTATCAAGAAAAAGTAGTTGGTAAAAATAGTCATATTATGATATAAGTGGGCAGTCGAAAGATAATAATCGAGATTTAGAAATGTAGGATGTAGTCTGAGACTAAATGTAGGGGTTGAATGACCCACCGAAAATGGTGCATCGTTCAACAGAAAGAGCAAACAAAGCCGGTGTGACAATTAAATTAAATAGCTTTATGAGGAGGTGCTTGTATGGATATGAATAATAAAGATTTTGAATCTATTGATAGGGCGCTAATGGAATACAGCGAAAGTGGAAAAATTAAAGAAAAATGTCCACGTTGTGGGGCAAGCTTATTAATTGTGCATCGCGAAGCTTCCTTCGAGATTAGATGCAGTACAGATAATTGTGTATCAGAAGTATTCAGAGGGATTTAATACCACCAGTCAGAAATGATTAGGTGGTATTTTTATACCCATTTTAAGAAAGAGAGGAATAAAATATGCTTTTTATTGACGCATTAAAACTTATGAAGCAGGGAGAAAAAGTAAAACTTCCAAGCTGGGGAGGATACTGGTACTGGGATGATAGAGAACAGACAGTGATGATGCACACAAAAGATGGTAAAGAATTGGATATCAGAGTAACAACAGTGGTTGAATACACACTCTTGAACATCTGCTCAGATGAGTGGGTCATTCAACAAAAGTCTGTAACTTTAAAAAGTCTTTCCGCAATACATAAAAGAGGAGGGCATGAACTATGTTTAGTCTTTTAGTTAAAGTAGCATTTGTAACACGCTTACTGTTACACTTGCGAAAAAATAACAACTAATCACAGTCAGCCCTCACGGCTTTGCCGTATCACCACAAGTGATAGGTTAGCTAGCACAAGCTCATTCTATCACAAGTCGTGAAAATTTCCAACTATTTTTTCGCTCACATAACAATTTCCATTAGGAATAGTGGTGTATTGAACACTACGCATTTTGTGAGTTGCACATTGATAAATAAATACAAGTAAGCACCCATTAAAAATTGAGGGCTACCAGTCTACCTTTTGAGGGCTACCCATGCGGTAATAAGTGCATATACAAAGGTATAGGGTAATAAGTGCATACACATTTTGAAAAGTGTTAAAAGTATTTCATATAGGACTGTATCTATATTGCTACGATAGAAGTTTATCTATTGGTTTAGGTAAGAACACACGCAAGAAGTCTCGGTAAAGTCTGCGTGAATAACACTATGAGATAGCAAGAAAACGGTGTTGACGAGGCACTAGGAAGGTTAGGAGGTCTGAAATAATTTTTGTTATACACAGTTAGAAGGGTAGAAGTAGCAGCATCAACACTACCAGTCTACCCTTTTATAGTGTGCATAACACTAAAAAAGATGGTGAAGTCGTAAAATCATAAGCCCGACTTCTGTACAGATAAATTCCGGAATATAAAT
>CAZOJX010000168.1:0-2707 GCA_964580255.1 uncultured Lachnoclostridium sp.
TTCCCTGGGCGCACTTTTAGGTTGGCTTTATCTAAATACCTCGCATAAAGAACGCGGGTATTTCGGAATCTCTACAATGCTGGAAATTTTTACAATCATTTTCCTAAAGAGCAAAGGTGCAGTAATGAAACTCCTGTCAGAGGACTTTTCAGGAACTCCGTACCGGATTCTTGTAATCCTGACCAGCTTCCTGATTTCCATGATTTCTGCTCAGTTCATCGTTTTCGTAAACCGTATTTTTGAAAAAAGAAAAGTGAAAGAATATAAAGGAGAGTAAGGCGCCGCCCTACTCTCCTTTATATTTTAGGCTTCCTTCCGATCTTCTTTGATCAGATTCCGGATTGCCTCTACTGCAACCTGAATTGCCCGGTCAGTGTCATGAACAACCGGATTTTCCAGTCCCAGCTTTGCTCTTTCCTGGTTCGCAACCACGAGGAAACAGGAGCCTGCACGTACCCGAAGGTAATTTGCCACAATAAACAATGCTGCAGATTCCATTTCAGAAGCAAGACAGCCCATACGCTTCCATGCTTCCCATTTATTCATCAGTTCATAGCTGACCGGCTTAGTCTCCGGCTCATGCTGTCCGTAAAACGCATCTTTACACTGAACAACTCCAGTATGATACGGAACCGCTTTTTCTTTTGCAGCACTTACCAGTGCATTGGCCACCGCAAGATCTGCTACCGCCGGAAATTCGATCGGTGCGTATTCCTTACTGGTGCCTTCCATACGGATTGCTCCCGTTGCGATCACTACATCACCGCTTAATACTTCTGTCTGCATACCGCCGCAGGTTCCGATTCTGACGAAGGTGTGTGCCCCCGCTTTTACCAGTTCTTCCATCGCTATGGAAGCAGACGGACCGCCGATTCCTGTGGAAGTCACACTGACCTTTACTCCATCTAAATATCCGGTATAGGTTACATATTCTCTGCTGTCAGCTACCAGCTTTGCATCATCAAAATATTTTGCGATCTTTTCACATCGTTTCGGATCCCCCGGTAAGATCACATATTCCCCAACATCACCTTTTCCTACCTGAATGTGATACTGTTTACTTGCATCTTCTGAATAATTCATACACAATTCTCCTTCTTCTATCCCGGCACTGACTATAAAAACATTAAAGAAATGTCATTAAACAGAATCAGTACCATCAAACTCATCAGCACCGCAAAGCCAGCCATATGAATGTAGCCCTCGACCTTCTCCGGTACCCGTTTTCTCGTAACAACTTCGATCAGCATAATGAACAGTCTGCCGCCGTCCAGTGCGGGAATCGGCAAAAGATTCATCACTCCAAGGTTTGCAGACAGGAAGATCACCATATTCAGCATATTGATAAATACAGCAAAAGCACTGATCTTTGCACTTTCTTCATAAGTATCACCGATCATGCCGACAATCCTTACCGGACCTCCCACATCTTCCCGGCTGACCTGTCCCGTAACCATCAGTTTCAGGCTGTCAAATACCATATGGATCCAATAGCCCACTTCACAGCCGGCATACTTGATCACTTCCAGAGGATTCTCACATTTGCTGTAAGCGCCTCCGGTAATTCCCATAAGATAATATCCGTCTTCTCCCAGCTTTGGTGTAATGGCTGTTTCCATACGCTCTCCATTCCGCTCGTACACCAGTGTTACCGTTTCGCCCTGATGAAGCTGAATGTACATGCTGACATCACGATAAACGCCGATTTTCCGCCCGTTCATGGAAATAATCTCATCTCCCGCGCGGACACCTGCCTCATATGCCGGATATCCCTCCATCATCTCTGCGATCACCGGTTTATCCACACCAATGCACAGGATCATGATCACAGATCCGACAAAAGCCAGAATAAAATTGAACACCGGACCGGCTGCCACAACGGAAATTCTCGTCCAGACGCCCTTCTTCTGGAAGGAATTTTCCTCGTCAGATTCCGTATCCTCTCCAACCATGGCACAGGAACCGCCGAAAGGAAGGACCCTTAAGGCATATTCCGTTTCCCCGATCTGCTTTTTTAAGATTGCCGGACCCATTCCCAGGGAAAAGGAAGTCACACCGATTCCTCCCCGCTTTGCCAGTAAAAAATGTCCCAGCTCATGGAAAAAGATCAGCAGACCAAAAATCAATAACGCAACGATTATACTCAATTTACCACCTGCTCTCAATGAATTCGTAAACATTTGCTTCTGTCGCAAGTATTTCATCCACATTTGGCGTATCGATCTTTTCGATACGTTCCATACATTCCCCGATGATCTCCGGGATCTCCAGATAGCGGATTTCTCTGTTTAAAAATTTTGCAACCGCTTTTTCATTTGCCGCATTATAAACAGTCGGTATATTTCCCCCTCGTTTTGCTGCCTCAAAGGCAAGAGAAAGTCCTGTAAAGGTTTCAAGATCCGGTTCTTCAAAAGTAATCTGTTTCAGTTTCCAGAAATCCAGTCGGTCTCCCGGCAGGAATCTTCTTTCCGGATAATAGATCGCATACTGGATCGGCAGCTTCATATCCGGAGTTCCCAGCTGTGCGATCACCGCACCATCTACGAATTCCACCGCCGAATGAATAATACTCTGTGGCTGTACAACCACCTGGATCTGATCCATCTCTACATTGAAAAGCCATTTTGCTTCCATTGCTTCCAGACCTTTATTGACCAATGTAGAGGAATCAATGGTGATCTTTCTTACCATTGCCCAGTTCGGGTGC
>CAZOJX010000169.1:0-2703 GCA_964580255.1 uncultured Lachnoclostridium sp.
GCAGAGCAGCAGATTGAGATTAAGGATCTAAAGCAGCAGCTGGCGCTTCAAAAAGGAACTTTCGATTAATTAAATTATAAGTCTCCTCAACCCTTGGATTGAGGGCAATCAAAGGACATAAGCGGTAGTTTAAACTAGTCGCTATAAATCGATATTCATATAGAGATTAAATGTAAAGAATAAACCACCTGTCTTGATCGTATCCTTTTTACCGGAAATCCGGTAAGGGGATACAGATCAGGGCAGGTGGTTTTTATTTTAGAAAATCACGTTACGATATCTGGCGAGAATGTTATATAAGAGGATTCCCAAAACTCCGCAGGAAAGAATCTCTCCGATACCGATGGTTGCCATAAAATACGGGACACCGCCGGGCAGGTGATAAACATAAGCCAGTACAAAAGGCACGATCAGCACATTTGCCAGGATTGGCGGAATTGGTACCGCCCATTTCCAGCGACGGAGCAGGTAGCTGCCGCAGGCACCGATCAGAGTTGCCAGACTTCCGAAAATAATGTCCATAGGAAGGCCTCCGCTCATCACATTACTGATGAGACAGCCGATGAAAAGCCCAGGAATGGCTGCCGGGGTAAATGCAGGCAGAATGGTCAGTGCTTCGGAAATCCGAATCTGAACAGCACCGCTTGCGAGGTTGAAGGCACTGATCAGCAGTGTCAGAACCACATAAATGGCAGCAATCATGGAAGCCTGTGTGATAAAGGTTACACGATTGTTTCTCATATTCTGTTTTCTCCTTTAGTTTTGTTTTACGAGTGGAAGGTCGCGAACACTCGATTCATTTTACGGCGGGAATCGCCGGTGTAAGTAAGAAAGACCTTGTTTTTAAAAACTTACAACGTAGGAGAGTATATCACAGAGAGAGATTTTTTGGCAACCGGAAATCAGGGATTTACTGAATCATTCCAGCTTCTTTCAGCCATTCTACTTCATCGTGAATAGTTTCTTTATAGGAACGGGTGGTATAGCCAAGCTCTTTCTTTGCCTTGGAATAATCAAAGACATTGTTTCTTGCCAGATTATATACGGAGAAGGTTGTCATCATTGGCTTTTCACCGCTTTTTTCTGCTTTCTTTTCCATGATCTCAGCAATCTTGCCTGCAAGACCCAGCGGAAGATAAAATTTGATCTTCTGGCACTGGCATTCTTCGTGGAGCATTTCGCACATTTCCTTTAAGGTTACAGGTTCATTGGCAAGAATATAAGCTTCACCGATGCGTCCTTTGTCAACAGCAGCAATACAGCCGGCTGCCAGGTCACGAACATCACAGAGATTAAAGGATCCCTGCATGCCGATCGGCATTTTTCCTTCAATGATATCGATCAGGGTATGAGTAGTTTCTCCAACAGCATAGTCATTCGGTCCTAAGATACCGCTTGGGTGAACGATGCATGCTTTCAACCCCATGACTCTGACAGAATCCATGACCATCTGAGAAGCTTTTGCCTTTGACTGACTGTAGGCACCCACAACCTTTGTCGGATCATTCGGTTCAAATTTGTCAACTTCACTGATCTTAGTTCCCATCGGTGCTTCCGGAATTGCACCGGTGCTGCTGACATAAACCATTTTTTCGCATTCCGGGTGTGCCAGACATTTGGTAATGATATTTCTTGTACCGGTTACATTGACTGCCATCAGTTTTTCGCTGTAAGCAGGATCTACGGTAACCATGCTTGCACAATGGATAATAGCGCTGTGATCCCCTTCAGGAACGGTAAAGAATGCTTCCAGAGATGCTTCGTCGCATAAGTCTCCGATGCAGATTTCCACATCTTTTGGAATGTATTTTACTGATGGATCGTTTGGTAAAACGAGTGCTCGGATTTTTTCTCCTTTTTCTAAAAGCTGTTTACAAATATTGCTGCCTAAAAAGCCTGCGGCTCCTGTTACTAAATAGATTCTGCTCATGTATGAGTCCTCCCAATTATGCTCTTTTTGTTCTTTATGAGGAGATTCTAGTACAGAAGGTTTTACAAAATGTTTTTGAGATGTTAAGGTTTTGTTAAAAGAAAGCTTGTGCCGATGATTTTTATGTTATAAAACCAAAGAAAACCCGATACAATCCTTGCCATTACAGAAAAAATGCGTTATAATTTCTTGATATGAGAAAACGGAAGATTCTTACCTGAAGTTTTGAGAGGAGAGAAATAAGATGAATTTGATCACAGTAAAAGAGTTGTATCGCAATACTGAAAAATATATCGATCAGACCGTAGAAGTTGGCGGCTGGGTTCGCAGTGTCCGCGACTCAAAAACGTTTGGTTTTATTGTTGTAAATGATGGTACATTTTTTGAGACCTTACAGGTTGTTTACCATGATACCATGGATAATTTTGCTGAAATCAGCAAATTAAATGTAGGAGCAGCGATTATCGTAAAAGGAAAACTGGTTGCGACTCCACAGGCAAAACAGAAATTTGAAATTCAGGCTGAGGAAGTGCTTGTAGAAGGAACCTCTGCACCGGATTATCCACTGCAGAAAAAGCGTCACAGCATGGAATATTTAAGAACGATTACACATTTACGTCCGAGAACCAACACTTTCCAGGCAGTGTTCCGTGTGCGTTCCCTGTGTGCATATGCAATCCATCAGTTCTTCCAGGAAAGAGGATTCGTTTATGTTCATACTCCATTGATCACAGGAAGTGACTGTGAAGGTGCAGGAGAAATGTTCCAGGTAA
>CAZOJX010000170.1:0-2692 GCA_964580255.1 uncultured Lachnoclostridium sp.
ATTTTGTGTTTTTGAATCCATCTCTTAATTTACGAAGTCTGTCCCATGGATCTTCCTTTAAGAAACGAAGGGAAGCATCGAATGTAGCTCCACCCCAGCACTCTACTGCATGATAACCAACTTTATCCATTTTTTCCACGATTGGAAGCATTTCTTCGGTCGGCATTCTTGTTGCGATCAGAGACTGATGAGCATCACGTAAGATTGTTTCGGTAATTTTTACCGGTCTTTTTACATCTGCCATTTTAATTTCCTCCTAGTATTAAACAGTATTCCTTAGAATACACCGAACATCGCCATAAACGCACCTGCTGCTACGGCTGTACCGATAACACCTGCAACGTTTGGTCCCATTGCATGCATGAGCAGGAAGTTTGTAGGATCTGCTTCTGCACCAACCTTCTGGGATACACGAGCTGCCATTGGCACCGCAGATACACCTGCAGAACCAATCAGCGGATTTACTTTTCCGCCTGTAAACTTGCACATCAGTTTACCAAAGAGTACACCTGCTGATGTACCAAAAGCAAAGGCAACCAGACCTAATGCAACGATCTTTAATGTATCTGCATTCAGGAATGCTTCTGCACTTGTGGTAGCACCTACAGAAGTACCAAGTAAGATAACAACGATGTACATCATCGCATTAGAAGCTGTTTCTGTCAGCTGACGAACAACACCTGATTCTTTGAATAAGTTACCGAGCATCAGCATACCGATCAATGGTGCTGTTGTCGGAAGAATCAGAGAAACGATGATCGTAACGATAACCGGGAACATGATCTTTTCCAGTTTGGATACCGGACGAAGCTGTTCCATTTTGATCTTTCTTTCTTCTTCTGTTGTTAAAAGCTTCATAATTGGCGGCTGAATGATCGGTACCAGGGACATATAAGAATATGCTGCTACGGCGATCGGTCCCATATATGCTTTCTGTCCAAGCTTCATAGCAAGGAAGATGGAAGTAGGACCATCTGCACCACCGATGATTGAAATTGCTGCTGCCGCTTTATCGCTGAATCCAAGTGCCATAGCACCTAAGTAAGCAGCAAAGATACCAAACTGAGCTGCCGCACCAAGGAGGAAGCTCTTTGGATTTGCGATCAACGGACCAAAGTCTGTCATCGCACCTACCCCCATGAAGATCAGGGATGGCAGGATTGCCCATTCATCAAGCATGAAGAAGTAATGGAGTAATCCGCCTTCTTCCATGATTGGTGGATAAATATTTACGAGAAGCATACCGAAAGAAATCGGAACCAGAAGTAATGGTTCGTATTCCTTAGCGATTGCCAAGTAAAGGAACACACACGCAACACCGATCATTACATAGTTACCCCATGTAAGGTTAAAGAACGCTGTCTGCTGGATGAGGTTCCCTATAGTTTCAATGATGTAACTCATGTTTTACCTCCTGTTCTAATTCATCAAATTCCGTTTCATGAATTAGTTCATGGTAGCTAAAACATCACCGTTTTCAACTGCATCACCTACTGCAACGTTGATGCCTGCAACTGTACCGTCCTGTGGAGCTACAACCGGAATTTCCATTTTCATAGCTTCCAGAACAACGATTGGGTCACCAGCTTTTACTGCTGTGCCTGCTGCTGCTTCGATTTTAAATACTTTACCCGGTACAGAAGCTTTCACTTCTACAGAACCAGCGTTTGCTGCAGGTGCTGCTGCTTTTGCTGCTGGTGCAGCTTTTGGAGCTGCCTTTGGAGCTGCTGCTCTTACAGGAGCACTTCCTGCTCCGCCTTCTTCTACTGTAACATCATAAACAGTACCGTTTACTGTGATTGTATAATTTTTCATTTCTGTTTCCTCCTAACTTAAGCCTTTTTCCATTTGTTTTTTGCGGAACGTCTAATAGAACGTACTACAAAATCATCAGAAGATGTTCCTGTGTAAGCTGCAATGGCTGCTGAAATTACAGCTACCAGCTCAAGATCATCTGAGAGTTCTTCTTCTACTGCAGCTGCCGGTGTCTGAACCACTTCTGCTTTTGGTGCTGCAGGTGCTTCCTTCTTTTTACCAAAGCTTTCGATCAGCCCTGTGAGTTTCGGAAGCAATGCGATAATTAAGCTGATGAAGATCAGCATAACGAATACAGTACCCATACCGATGATCGTATTCAATCCTGCTTTCTGAAGGATCTCACCCAGAGAATAGATCGGGTCAATAGAGCCTGTTGTTACAACTCCATCTTCGTCAAAGATCAGGTTCAAAATTGCGGAATGATCTGCAAATACAACAGTTGCTGCAAGAGAAGCTTCTTCCATATCGCCTTTTAATTCATTGCTTTCAATGGAAATATACTCGCCAAGTTCATCTGCATAGTTTAAGTAACCGTTGAAAACGTCCTGAAAAGCTGCTGCTTCCATCGGGATACCGGACTGATCAAGAATTTCCTGAAGATCTTCCGCATCCATATCCACATAATACTGCATCTGTTCTGCAGGCATTCCTGTGATATTTGCTACGAGGAATTCAGACATCTGTTCTGCATAAGCAGAATCAATGACAGTTTCCACTGTTTTTTCAGAGTCACCACATGCAGTCAGACCAAGAACAAGCAATGCCATAAAAAGGAGAGAAGCTAATTTTTTCATGTTCTTTTTCATCCTGTTCACCTCTCTAAATTAAACTGTACCGTGTTTTTTTGCCGGACGGTCGTCTCTCTTTGTGAACA
>CAZOJX010000171.1:0-2586 GCA_964580255.1 uncultured Lachnoclostridium sp.
AGATGTATGCTTTCATTTCAAATAAGTCGATGATTCCTTTGAATTCATCTTCTTTACCGATTGGTAACTGGATGCAGATTGCATTTTTACCTAATCTTGTTTTAATCTGATCTACAGCGCCGTAGAAGTTTGCACCCATAATGTCCATTTTGTTAATGTAAGCCATTCTAGGTACCTGATAAGTGTCTGCCTGACGCCATACGTTTTCAGACTGTGGTTCTACACCACCCTTAGCACAGAATACACCAACTGCACCGTCTAATACACGCAGAGAACGTTCTACTTCTACTGTGAAGTCAACGTGTCCTGGAGTGTCGATGATGTTGATACGGTGTTCTAATGCGCCTGCTTTTGGTTTACAGTTTTCCTGCAATGTCCAGTGGCAAGTAGTTGCAGCAGAAGTAATTGTAATACCTCTTTCCTGTTCCTGAGCCATCCAGTCCATGGTTGCAGTACCTTCATGAGTATCACCAATTTTATAGTTTACACCAGTGTAGTATAAGATACGCTCTGTTGTGGTTGTTTTACCAGCATCGATATGAGCCATAATACCAATATTTCTGGTTCTCTCTAATGGATATTCTCTTCCAGCCAAGGTTTTTTCCTCCTTATTGTTATAAATAAGATCCTATGCAGCAGTCTGATTAGAAACGATAGTGAGCAAATGCTTTGTTTGCTTCTGCCATTCTGTGCATTTCTTCTTTTCTCTTAACAGATGCGCCTGTGTTGTTAGCTGCATCTAAGATTTCGTTAGCAAGTCTTTCTTCCTGAGTCTTTTCAGATCTCTTACGGGAGAACATTGTTAACCAACGAAGTGCTAATGCCTGACGACGGTCTGGTCTAACTTCGATTGGTACCTGGTATGTTGCTCCACCGATACGTCTAGCTTTAACTTCGAGAACTGGCATGATGTTATTCATAGCCTCTTCGAATACTTCGAGTGCTTCTTTTCCTGATTTTTCAGCAACTCTTTCAAATGCTCCGTATACAATTTTCTGAGCTACACCTTTCTTACCATCTAACATGATGTTATTGATAAGTTTGGTAACTACTACGTTATTGTACATTGGATCTGCTAATACTTCTCTTTTCTGAGTATGTCCTTTACGTGGCACGTTACTTCCCTCCTTAATTATAATTGGAATCTTTTGATTCCTTCATTAAATCTTAGGTACTCACATGTGTCGTTCTACGTGTGTTCGCGCTCGGTATTTCCTGTATATCAAAACCCGCAACCTATAAGGCAATACAGAATGCCGGCACTGTACGATTTCTCGTACCCAACAAATAGTTCTGTTTGTAAGTAATTCTTTGTGTCAAAAATTAACTTTCATGAGATTGTGCGCTCATGACGCTGCGCTATGATTTATTTCTTAGCGTCTTTCGGTCTCTTAGCACCGTATTTAGAACGAGCCTGACGTCTCTTAGCAACGCCTGCTGTATCTAAAGTACCACGAACGATGTGGTATCTTGTACCTGGTAAGTCCTTAACACGACCACCACGGATCAATACAACGCTATGTTCCTGAAGGTTGTGTCCTTCACCTGGAATGTAGCTTGTTACTTCAATACCGTTAGAAAGACGAACTCTGGCAATTTTTCTAAGAGCTGAGTTTGGTTTCTTAGGTGTTGCTGTCTTAACTGCTGTACAAACACCACGTTTCTGTGGAGCTGACTGATTTGTAGCTTTCTTCTTTAAAGAGTTGAATCCTTTCTGAAGTGCTGGTGCAGTAGATTTTTTAACAGATGTCTGTCTTCCTTTTCTAACTAACTGGTTAAATGTTGGCATTCCTTTCACCTCCTGTGTTATTTAACATGCCCGTCGGAAAATGCATTTTAAATTTCTCTCCGACATGTCAGTGGCAGGATCTTCGATCCCATAACTTGTAGGTTGCTGAATTTGGTCTTATCCAAATTTATGCGTAGTATTCCCGTTTCATGGAAACTCACACTGTTGTATTATATCCAACGCATTTTTGCATGTCAAGGTATTTTTTCTTTATTTTTCAATGTTTTTTCGCATTTTTTACTTTGTACTTCATAAAATACAATTTTAGCTTCTTATTTCCGGATTTATGTCACTTTTTCGCTTTCTCAAAAAAAAGAGCCCGCATACTACGGACTCTTTTTAAACTTATTCTTCTGTTTCGGCATCTGCCTCTGCTTCGAATTCTTCTGTTTCAGCTTCTAAATCAAGCTCTGCATCTTCTGTGAAGATTTCTTCTATTTCGATTTCCTCTGGAAATTCTTCAAAAGTTTCTTCCGCAGCTGCATTCATTGCTTCAAATTCTGCATCTACATCAAGTTTTACATCGTGATAACGTTTCATACCTGTTCCGGCCGGAATCAGTTTACCGATGATAACGTTTTCCTTCAGACCGATCAGGTTATCTACTTTACCCTTGATCGCTGCTTCTGTCAGGACTTTGGTTGTTTCCTGGAAGGAAGCTGCTGATAAGAAGGAGTTCGTTGCCAGGGAAGCTTTTGTAATACCAAGCATTACCTGTTTTCCTTCTGCAGGAGTCTTACCTTCTGCGATGAGTGCTTCATTTACATCATCATATTCTAATGCATCAACCATTGATC